>NZ_WMBF01000213.1:0-10438 GCF_019400875.1 Streptomyces anatolicus
ACCTCACACCGACCCGACCACTCCAGCCGCCCCGACCGACCCGACCGGCGCCGCAGCACCACCCGTACGCTCGCCGCCACGCTGCTCGGCTGTGCGCTGCTGGCAGGACCCGCCGTGGCGCTGGCCGGGGCCAGCCCTTCCGCGGAGGCGAAGGGCGGCGAAACAGCCGCGGCCGGCACCGGCGTGCGCGTCCAGCAGGGCACCAACGGGGAGTGGCGTTACTGCCCCTACACCGGCACCCACCCGGAACTGGGCAAGGGTCACGCGAGCGACGCCGTCGGGCACCTCCAGTGCGTCCTGAACAAGGTCTACGGCTACAAGAGCGTCACCGTCGACAAGATCTTCGGCGACGCCACCCTGGCCGCGGTCAAGAACTTCCAGCAGAGCGTGGGCCTGACCGCCGACGGCTTCGTCGGCCCCAACACCTGGGCGGCGCTGCATCCGTAGGGTGTCTCTGCGGACGGGGCAGGCCCCGGGCCGTACACCAGCGGCGCCCCGGCGCCAGAACCCCGTGGCCCGGTGCCAGAACCTTGTGGAGAGACCCATGCGCGTGATCGCCTTCGACCATCTCGTCCTGAACGTCGCCGACATCGAGCGCTCGCTCGCCTTCTACACCGGCGCGTTGGGGCTGGAACCGGTGCGGGTGGAGGAGTGGCGGGCCGGCAAGGCGCCCTTCCCCTCCGTGCGGGTGAGCCCTACCACCATCATCGACATCGTCGAGGCGCCCGAGGGGCGGACGGAGGGTTCGAACGTCGACCACATCTGCCTGGCGGTCGAGCCCCTCGACTGGCAGGAGGTCATCGACTCCGGCGTCTTCGAGGTGCTGGACGGCCCCGGTGAGCGCTTCGGCGCCCGGGGCACCGCGCTCTCCCTCTATGTGCGGGACCCGGACGGCAACACCGTGGAGCTGCGCTGGTATCCGCAGGACGCCTGACGCCCCGCCCTGGCACCGCCCTTGACGTCTAGTCAGACGCGCGTCGGCTTCTTCCCGTTCCGCTCGACCGGCGCGGCCGCGGGCGCGGGCCCGCTCTCGCTGAGGCCGAACCGGCCGTGGAACGTACGCAGGAAGCCGGGCGCGTACCAGGCGGAGCGGCCGAGCAGGCGCATCGCCGCGGGGACGAGGACACCGCGTACGGCGAGGGCGTCGATGAGGATGGCGAGCCCGCTGCCCAGGCCGAAGAGCTGCATGAAGCTGATCTCGGCCGTCCCGAACGCGAAGAAGCTCACCGCGATCAGGGCGGCCGCCGCGCTGACGACGCGTCCGGTGTGCCCGAGGCCGTCGACCACGGCGGACTCGTCGTCCTCGCCCAGTTCGTGGAGTTCCTTGATGCGGCTGGTGACGAACACCTCGTAATCCATCGACAGGCCGAAGGCGACACAGAACATCAGCACGGTCATCGACGTCTCCATCGGCTGCGGCGTGAAGCCGAGCACGCCGGAGAGGTTGCCGTCCTGGAAGATCCAGGTCATGACGCCGAGGGTCGCCCCCAGGCTGATCGCGTTGAGCGCCAGCGCGCGCAGCGGCTGTACGACGCTGCCGGTGAACAGGAAGAGCAGCAGGAAGGTGGTGATCACGATCAGGCCCACGGCGAGGGGGAGCCTGTCGCCGATGGAGGCGTTGGAGTCGACCAGTTCCGCGTCGGCGCCGCCCACCAGCGGGTGCGTCCCAGGGGGCGGGGTGGTCGACCTGACCTCCTCGACCAGTTCCTTGGCGGCGTCCGACTTCGGTGTCAGGGTGCTCACCACGTTGAGCTGCCGCGCGCCGGGACGGCTGAGCGCAGGTTTGCCGCGCCCCACCGCCGTGGCCTGCCCCTCGGCGTAGACGCCCGAGCCCGCCTCCACGCGGGCGACGCCGTCGAGCCCGGACAGTGTCGCCGCGTACGACGCCAGCGGTGCCTTGTCCACGGGCGCGTCGATGACCACGCGCAGGGCCGCCGCGTCGTTGCCGTGGAAGTTCTCCCGCAGCGACACCGACACCTGGCGGCTCTCGGCGCCCTCGGGCAGCGCGCGTTCGTCCGCCGTGCCGAAGGTGATGCCGAGCAGGGGACTCGCCGCCACGACGAGCACCGCGAGCACGGGCAGCGCGGTGAACGCGGGCCGCCGCATGACGGTACGGGCGAGCCGCCCCCATACGGACGTTCCGGTCGCCGCAGGCCCCGCCTTCACCCACGGCATCCGCCCGCTGTTGACCCGGTGCCCCAGCACGTTGAGCAGCGCTGGCATCACGAGCAGGGTGGCCAGGGCCGCGATGATGACGACACCGACACCGGAGTAGCCGAACGAGCGCAGGAAGTACTGCGGGAAGACCATGAGCGCCGCCAGCGCGGCCGCCACGGTCGCGGCGGAGAACGCGACCGTACGGCCCGCCGTGCTCATGGTCGTGCGGACGGCGTCCTCCACGCTCACCCCCGCCGCCAGCTGCTCCCGGAACCGGCTGATCATCAGCAAGGCGTAGTCGACGCCGAGACCGAGCCCGAGGGCGGTCGTCAGATTGATCGCGAAGATGGACACATCGGTGACGCTCCCGACGAGGTACAGCTCCGCGAACACCCCGACGATGGCGATGAGCGCGATGGCCAGCGGCAGCAGCGCGGCGACGACTGTGCCGAAGACGACCAGGAGCAGCAGGAGGACCAGCGGTACGGCGATGGACTCCGCGAGGACGAGGTCCTTCCCGGTCTGCGGGCCCATCTCGTGGCTCACGCCCGCGCTGCCTCCGGCCTTGACCGTGAGCGTGTCCCCGTAGGTTCCGGCGTAGGCGTCGATCACGCCCTTGGCGTTCTCCTGCTGCTCGGTGTCGTGCCCCTTCACCCGCGCGAGTACGAGGGCTTCGCGCCCGTCCTTGGAGCGCAGGTCGGGGCTGGTCGTGTCCCAGTACGAGACCACGTTGTCGAGGTCCTGCTCCTTTCTGAGTTCGGCCACCAGGGCCCGGCCGCTGCGCTCGGCGCCCGGGGTGTCGATGCGGCCCCCGGCCGCGCGGACCAGCAGCACCAGGTTCGTCTCCCCGCCGAACCTGTCGTCGATGACCTGCCTGGCCCGGGAGGACTGGGAGGACGGGTCGTCGAAACCGCCGCCGAGCAACTTCCCGAACGCTCCGGCGCCCAAGGCGCCCATGAGGGCCACGGCCACGACGGCGATGACGAGTACCAGCCGGGACCGGCGGATCGCCAGTTCGGCTATGCGTTCAAACACGCCCGTTCTCCTTTGATGTCCCCGCGTTCCCTACGGATAAAGGCGGGAAGAAACGGGGGTCGCACACTTCGCCGCCGCCAGTGACGCTAGTGAGGACACAGAAGATTTGGCAGTGTCAGATTTTCTTCACAGCAGGCAACTTGCCCTGGCGGTGCGGGCGTTGCCGTCGTACCGTCGCCGCATGCTCGCCGACCGAGAAGCCTCCGCCCGGCCCACCCTGCGCCAGCGCCGAAGGGCCGCGGCCACCCAGGAGATCCTGGACGCCGCCGAGCAGCACATCACCGCACACGGGCCCGCGGCCCTGTCCCTGCGCGCGGTCGCCCGCAGCCTCGGAATGACCGTGCAGGCCCTCTACCACTACTTCCCGAACCGGGACGCCCTCGTCACGGCGCTCGTCACCAAGGCGTACGACGACCTGGCCGACGCCGTGGGAACGGCCGTCGACACCGCGCCGGACGGCACGGACCTGCCGCGCCTGGTGATCGCGGCCGAGGGCTACCGCCGGTGGGCCATCGCCCACCCCGAGCGCTTCCAGCTCCTCTACGGCACACCGCTGCGCGAGTACGAGGCGCCCGCCGACGGCCCGACGACCCGGGCGATGCGCCGGATGAGCGCGATCTTCGTACGCGAGATGTTCGACGGATTCACTACCGCGCAACTCGCCTCGGCCGACACCCCCGCGCTCTCGCCCTCACTCCGGGCACACCTGGAACAGCTGCCCCAGGACGGGCTCGGAGATCTGCCGCCGCCCGCGACCGCGCTGCTCCTGAGCGCGTGGGGGCACCTGCACGGCCTCGTCGTCCTGGAGGTCTTCGGCCACACCTCGTTCGTCGGCGACCACCAGGGCGAGGTCTTCCGCGCGGCCATGCGGAATCTGCTGGAGGACGTTCACCGCCGGATTCCGGCCCACGTGCCGTGACGTGGGCCGGAACGCGTCACGGCACGTGGGCCGGGCCGCGTCACGGGTGCTGGCCGGGCCCCTGTTCGTAGTGGGCGATCCTGCTGGGGGAGAGGTCCGTGGGGTCCTCGCCCGCTTCCAGGAGCGTGTCGGCCGGGCCGATGATGAGCGGGTCAGCCTCGCCCACGGCCTCCTTGTCCTTCGCCTCGTAGTCCATGCGCAGCAGCAGGTGCTTGATCGCCTCGAGACGCCCCCGGCGCTTGTCGTTGAACTTGATCACCGACCACGGAGCATGGACCGTGTCCGTCGCCCGGAACATCTCCACCTTGGCCTTCGTATACGCGTCCCAGAGGTCGAGGGAGGCCAGGTCGGTGGGGGAGAGCTTCCACTGCCGCACGGGATCCACCTGACGGATCGCGAAACGCGTGCGCTGCTCCGCCTGGGAGACGGAGAGCCAGAACTTGATTAGTACGATCCCGTCATCGGTGAGCATCTTCTCGAAGAGCGGGGCCTGCTGGAGGAACTGGCGGTGCTGCTCCGGGGTGCAGAAGCCCATCACGGGCTCAACACCCGCGCGGTTGTACCAGGAGCGGTCGAAGAAGACGATCTCCCCGGCCGACGGGAGCTGCGCCACATACCGCTGGAAGTACCACTGGCCCGCCTCACGCTCCGTGGGCTTGTCCAGCGCCACGACGCGAGCGCCGCGCGGGTTGAGACGCTCGGTGAAGCGCTTGATGGTGCCGCCCTTGCCCGCCGCGTCCCGTCCCTCGCAGACGATCACGATGCGCTGCCCCTGCTCGCGGACCGTCTTCTGCAGCTTCAGCAGCTCGATCTGGAGGAAACGCTTGCGGCGCTCATAGGCCCCGCGCCGCAGCTTCTCCCGGTAGGGGTAGTTCTCCTGCCACGTCCGCAGCGGCTCGCCCTCTTTGTCGAGCAGCACCGGACGCTCGGGCCGGGCCTCGTCCACCTGCAGCCCGTCCAGCAGGCGCTCGCCCTCGGCCTCTGCCTCGGCCGCGGCCCCTGCCTCGTCCTCGTCCGATGCCACATCGTCTCCTCTCGTCGCGCCAGTGCCTCGTCGCGCCGTCGCCTCGGCCCCGAGTAAATCTGTGTACCCCCATATCAAGCAGCAACCGCGCGGAAACCGCCACAACCGGAGCCGGGGACGCGGGGGCGCCGGGAGACTTCGTCGCGGCGGAAGCGGGTTGTCCGGATCCGGTCGCTGGAGTCCGGCCAACCTGCTTGGACAATGACATGCAGAGCAACGGCGGGCCGGGGGTGGTAGCTGTGCCGCGCGGAGAACGTCCGCTGGAGGACGACGGTGGCGAGCTGACCGCGTTCGCGGCCGATCTGCGGAAGATGCGGGAGAAGGCGGGCAGCCCGCCCTACCGGCAGCTGGCGCGCGACGCCCACTACTCGTCGACGACGCTCGCCGACGCGGCGGGCGGCCGCAGGCTGCCGAGTCTGCCGGTCACGCTCGCCTACGTACGGGCCTGCGGCGGGGACGCGACCGCGTGGGAGGCCCGGTGGCACGCCCTCAGCGCCCGGCTCGCCGCCGCGGCCGAGGAGGAGGCACCCGACGCCGGGGACCGCGAGCAGCGCGGGCCCTACGTGGGGCTCGCCGCGTTCCAGCAGGAGGACGCCGCCTGGTTCTTCGGGCGTGAGCAGCTGACCGACGACCTGGTCCACCGGGTCCGCGCCCGCCGCTTCCTCGCCGTCTTCGGCGCCTCGGGGGCGGGGAAGTCCTCGCTGCTGCGGGCCGGTCTGCTGCCGCGCGTCCACGAAGGGCCCTCACCAGGGTGGACCACCATCCTTCTCGCGCCCGGCGCCCACCCCCTGGAGGAGTGCGCCGCCCGGCTGGCCGCCCTCAGCGGCGACTCGGTCACCGCCCTGCGCGGGGAACTGGCGGCGGACCCCCGGGCCCTGCACCTGACCGTGCTCAAGGCGCTGGCGGAGCGGTCGGCGCCCGATGCCGAACTCCTGCTGGTGGTCGACCAGTTCGAGGAGGTGTTCACCCTCTGCGCCGACCCAGCCGAACGCACCCGGTTCATCGCCGCGCTGCTCACCGCGGCCCAGGCCGCCAACAGCCGCACCCGCGTCGTCCTGGGCGTGCGGGCCGATTTCTACGCGCGCTGCGCCCAGCACCCCGACCTCGTCGAGGCCCTGCGCGACTCCCAGTTGCTCGTCGGGCCGATGACCACCGACGAGCTGCGCCGCGCGATCAGCAGGCCCGCCGCCCGCGCCGACTGCACCGTGGAGGGAGCGCTCCTCGCCCGCGTGATCGCCGACGCCACCGGCAGGGCCACGGTGCTGCCGCTGGTCTCCCACGCGCTGCGCGAGACCTGGCGCCGCCGCCGGGGCAGCACCCTCACCCTGGCCGGATACGAGGCCGCGGGCGGCATCCGGCACGCCCTCGCCCAGACCGCGGAGGCGGTTTACGCCGGGCTCACCGACGAGCAGCGGCACCTGGCCCGCACGGTCCTGCTGCGCCTGGTGGCGATCGGCGAGGACGCGGACGCCACCAGACGCCGCCTGGCCCGCGCCGACCTGGACTCCCTGAGCGAGGACCGGACCGGCGTCGAGGCGGTCGTCGACGCGCTGGCCCGCGCCCGGCTGATCACCCTGGACACCGACACCGTCGAACTGACCCACGAGGCGCTGCTGCACGCCTGGCCACGGCTGCGGCACTGGATCGACGAGGACCGGGCGGGGCTGCTGCTGCACCAGCGGCTCGGCGAGGCGGCCGCCGACTGGGACCGCGAGGGCCGGGACCCGGGCGCGCTCTACCGGGGCACGCGGCTGGCGGCGGCCGAGGAGCACGTCACCGCGCCCGACAGCACCCTGACCGCGCTGGAACGGGACTTCCTGGCCGCGAGCACCGCGGCCCGCGACCGCGAGCGGCGCGCCGCGGCCCGCACCACCCGGCGCCTGCGCCGGCTCACCGTCACCCTCTCCGTGCTGCTCGTCATCGCCCTCGTGTCGGGCCTGATCGCCTGGGACCAGTACCGGACCAGCGAGAGCCACCGGCGCGAGGCCGTCGCCGAACAGCGCAGCGCCCTCTCCCGCCAGCTCGCGGCGCAGGCGTCGATCCTCCTCGCCGACGAGTCCGACCTGGCCTCGCTCCTGGCCGTCTACGCCTACCGGATCCGCCCCACCGCCGAGGCCACCACCAGCCTCCTGGCCGCGGCCTCACGCCCTCTCCAGCAGCGACTCACCGGCCACAAGGGCGCAGTGGGTTCGGTGGCCATCAGCAGGGACGGCCGCACGGTGGCGAGCGGCGGTCACGACGGGACCGTACGGCTGTGGAACACGGCGACCGAGCGGGCGCGCGCCACACTCGAGGGACACAAGGGGCCGGTGAACTCGGTGGCGCTGAGCCCCGACGGCCGCACAGTGGCGAGCGGCGGTCACGACGGGACCGTACGGCTGTGGGACACGCGGACCGGCGAGCAGCGAGCCGTGCTGACGGAACACCGGGGCATGGTGCGGTCGGTCGCGTTCAGCCCGGACGGCCGCATGGTGGCGAGCGGGGGGCGCAACGGCACGGTACGGCTGTGGAACATGGCGAGCGGCGAGTATCTGCGGCCGCTGACGGGACATCAGGGTGGCGTACGGGCAGTGGCGTTCAGCCCCGACGGTGACACGCTCGCCGGTGGGGGCGAGGACGGGACCGTACGGCTGTGGAACCCGCGCACCGGCAGGACGCACACCACGCTGGACGGGCACAAGGGGGCCGTCAACGCGGTGGCGTTCAGTCCGGACGGCCGCACCGTCGCCACCGGCGGAAGCGACGGTGCGGTGAAACTGTGGAACCGGAGGACCGGCGAGGACCGGGTGACGCTGAGCGAACACGGCCGTGACGCCGAGTCCGTGGCGTTCAGCCCCGACGGCCGCATGGTCGTCAGCGGCGGCCGCGACGGGACCGTACGGCTGTGGGACGCGGCGGCCGGGGAGCGGCGGGCCGTGCTCAGCGGGCAGGGCGGCGGTGTGCGGTCCGTGGCGTTCAGCCAGGACGGCAGCACGGTGGTCGGCGGCGGCCGCGACGGGACCGTACGGCTGTGGGCCGTGGCCACCGGCAAGGCGCGCATCACGGTGACCGGCTCCCGGGGCGCGGTGAACGCGGTGGCCTTCAGCCCGGACGGCCGCAGGGTCGCCGGTGCCGGGGACGACGGGACGGTACGGCTGCGTGACGCGGTGACCGGCAGGGTGCGCACCACGCTCGACGGGCACGAGGGGGCCGTGCGGTCGGTGGCGTTCAGCCCGGACGGCGGCACGGTTGTCAGCGCGGGAAGCGAGGGGACCGTACGGCTGTGGGACACGGCCACGGGTGAGCGACGGCACGTACTGAGGGAGCATCAGAAAGGTGTGCAGTCAGTGGCGTTCAGCCCGGATGGCCGTACGGTCGCCAGTGGGGGAAGTGAGGGGACCGTACGGCTGTGGGACGCGGCGACCGGTGAGCGGCGCAAGGTGCTGACGGGCCATCAGCGGGCTGTGGCGTCGGTCGCGTTCAGTCCCGACGGGCGCACCCTTGCCAGCGGGGGGCTGGACGGCACGCTGCGCCTGTGGGACACGGCCACCGGCAAGGCCCGGGGGGTACGCGCAGCGCGTGGCGTCCCCGGCGTGCGCGGCGGAGCCAAGTCCCCGCTGCGGTCGGTGTCGTTCGCCCCTGCCGGGAACACCGTCGCCGGTGGCAGCGACGACGGCATCGTGCGGCTGTGGGACGCGGCGACAGGACGCGCCCGGGGCGAGCTGACCGGGGTCCGGCGCGGCGCACAGGCGGTGGCGTTCAGCCCCGACGGCCGCACGGTCGCCAGCAGCGGCCGTGACGGGGTGGTGCGGCTGTGGGACGCCTCCACCCGCCTGCAGAAGGCCGTGCTGCCCGGACACGCGGACCCGGTCCGGGCGGTGGCGTTCAGCCCGGACGGCCGCACCGTCGCCAGCGGCGGCGACGACGGCGCGCTGCGGCTGTGGGACGTGCTCCTCAGCGCCGACGAGGCGATCAGCAGGATCTGCCGGTCCCTGCGCAGGGACCTCAGCCCCGAGGAGCGCGCCCGGTATCTGCACGACCCCTACCAGCAGTCACCGCGCCGGGCCTGCACGCGCTGAGACGGCCGACAGGAGCGGCCCGGGCCCCGGAGCGTTGTCCGGCGCTTGTTGTCCGGCGCCAGGTCCCCGGCGCCGGACAACCGAGGACCGGTAGAAGCGATACGTCGACCACTTGGCGGCCGTGTACGGGAACAAGGAGGCAGCAGCGACTATGGCGTCCCTGACCAGCACCTCCAGTGCGACCGCGCCCTCGGCTGCCCCGACGCCGCCGCATCGCGGGCGGTTCTGGCGCTCGCCGCCGGACCAGCCGCGCTGGGCCCGGCCGGGGCTCCTCGCGATCGCCGCGCTCGCGGCGCTGCTCTACGCCTGGAACATCACCAGTAGCGGGTTCGCCCCGTACTACTCCCTGGCCGCGCGCAGCATGTCCGAGAGCTGGAAGGCGTTCCTGTTCACCACTGTCGATCCCTCGGCGACCCTCACCCTGGACAAGATCGGCGGCTTCCTGTGGCCGCAGGCCCTCTCCGCACGCATCTTCGGCTTCCACGACTGGGCCCTGACCCTGCCGCAGTGCGTCATGGGCGTGATCTCCGTGCTGGTGATGTACCGGCTGGTTCGCCGCTGGCAGGGGCCTGCCGCCGGTCTGCTCGCCGCCGGGCTGCTGACGGTCACGCCTGTGGTGGCCTCGATGTTCGGCCACGCGATTCTGGACGGCTCGCTCACCATGTGCCTGGTGCTCGCCGCCGATCAGTACCAGAAGGCGGTCGGCACGGCCCGGCTCAGGCCGCTGCTGCTGAGCGCCCTGTGGATCGGCATCGGCTTCCAGATGAAGATGATGGAGGCCTGGATCGTGGTCCCCGCCTTCTTCGTCGGTTACCTGGTGGCGGCTCCGGCGCGCATGAAGCAGCGCCTCGGACGGCTGGCGGCGGCGGGTGTGGTGCTCTTCTCGGTGTCGCTGTCGTGGGTGGCCCTGCTCACCTTCACACCGGCGGACAGCCGTCCCTACGTGGACGGTTCGACCAACAACAGCGCCTTCGCGATGGTCTTCGGTTACAACGGCCTCAACCGCCTGCACGCCGGGCTGATCGATGGGGGAGCGGTCACGTCCGGCGCCGCGCACGGAGCTTCCGCGTCCGGTCACGGCGACGGAGGCGGCGACGGAGGCGGCGACAAGGACGGTGCACGGAGCGCGCCGACGGCCCCGCCCGCGAGCAGTGGGCCGGGGCAGCCCGGGAGCGGCCAGGAGAAGGGGGGCGCCGAGAAGGGAGGCGCCGGACGGCAGCCGTCGACGGCCGCACCGTCCGGCGC
>NZ_WMBF01000214.1:0-10416 GCF_019400875.1 Streptomyces anatolicus
CGCCACGATGCGGCGCTACGCCAAGCCCCTCTTCGGCACGGCCGTCGCCGCGTACGGCCTCCTTGCCGTGGTGATGGCGGGCGCCCTCCTCCTCGCTTACGGCGCCACGCGCGACGACTTCCGGGCCATGTACGAGCCGGGCGCCACCTTCTCCTGGGAGCACGGCCGAGCGCTGCTCGTGGCCCTCGGCGCCGTCTGGGCCACGGGCCTGCTGGCGAGCCTCGCCGTCAACTCCTTCATCCAGGCGGCCTGCGCGACGACCCTGCACGAGGCGGTCATCGGCCGCCCCACGACGTTCCGGGCGGTATGGCGCGGGGCCTGGTCGCGCACGCCGTCGGTGGCGGCGGTGACGGTACTGCTCGCCTTCATCCTGCTGCTGCCGGTCGCGGTGTTCCTCCTGCTCGTCGTCGCCTTCTTCGTGACGGTCCTGACCGACTCGACGGCCCCCTTCGGCCTGGTCTTCCTCCTCTTCCTCCTCGTGCTCCCCCTGTCGGCCTGGCTGTACGTCCTGTTCGCCTTCGCCCCGGCCGCGGCGGCCCTGGAGACCGCGGGCCCCCTGACGGCACTGCGCCGCTCGGTGCGTCTCGTACGCGGCGCCTGGTGGCGCACGTTCGGCATCTCACTGCTCGCCGGGGTGATAGTGGTGATCGTCTCGCTGGCGTTCCGCCTCCCCCTGCAGTTCGCCGCCCCGGCGCCCCCCGCGGTCACCCCGGACAGCAGCGCCTCGCAGCTCCTCTTCGACCAACTCCGCTCCCAGTTCGGCCTCTACGCCCTCCTGGCCCTGGCAGGCACCCTGCTCACCCAACTCCTCGCCACGGTCTTCCTCCCCCTGGTGACGGCCCTGCTCTACCTGGACCGCCGCATCCGCAAGGAGGGCCTGGCCCACGCGCTGGCGGAGGCGTCCCGGCCGCCTGTCGCACACCCGGCCCCGCAGTGAACTGTCAGTGGCGTTTGGCACCATCCCCGCCATGGAACACGCGACATTCGGGGATGGGGCTCGCGACGAGTTCGCCCGGGCCATCAGATCGGCGATAGAAGAAGCGGCACGCGCGGGTGCGACGAAGCCCACCTTGGCGCGCATCGCCAGAGCGTCCCAGCGGGAAGGGCGGCCCAGGTGCAGCACTACGGCGATCAGCGCCTGGAAGAAGGGGGAGCGGATCCCCGCCTCGTGGTCCGTGGTGGAGTCGTTCCTCGCCGCCCTGGAGAGAGCGGCTTCACTGGGCCAGGGAAAGTTCGACCGCCCGGAGTGGCGTCGCCTCTTCAAACGTGCGCAGGGAGCGCCCGTGTCAGCTTCGGGCTCACACGTCGCGACACTCCTCGTACGCGAAGCGGACCCGTTGGAACTGAAAGTCCATCGGGCGCGCACCACCGCGGACGGTAACGCCGTACCGGACTACATCCCGCGGGACATCGACACCTCCGTCCGCGACGCGATGGCCCGCATGGGCGATGACGGCGGGGTGATCCTGCTCGTCGGAGCCTCCACAGCGGGCAAGACGAGATGCGCCTACGAAGCGATGCGTACGGTCCTGCCCGACCACCTGCTCATCGTCCCGCGTCATGTCACGGAGTTGCCGGACGCGGTCACCGAGGCGGTCCGGGCCGCCAAGGCCCACACGCGATGTGTCCTCTGGCTGAACGACCTGGAGCAGTTCTTGGGGCTCGGCGGCCTGAGCTTGCAGGACATCCGGGCGCTGCGCAGAGCCGGAACCGTACTGCTGGGCACGATGCGCTCCCGAATCCTCGCGGACCTGCCGTCCAACGAACTGGTGCGGCTCGCCGAACAGTTCGAGGTGCCACGCCTGTGGTCGGCCCCGGAGCTCGAACGAGCCAGGGAGCACCTGCGATCCCGCCATGACGAGCGGTTGCGTCTCGCCCTCGACCAAGCGGAGGACTTCGGAGTCGCCGAAAGCCTCGCCGCGGGCCCCCAGCTCTGGCGCGAGCTGATCAGCGCGTCCGTCGTGGAGGGCCACCCCAGAGGCGCCGCACTCGTATGGGCCGCCATCGATGTGGCCCTGGCGGGGCTGGTCGAGCCGGTGCCCGTGGAGCTGCTCACCGAGCTGCACGAGGCATATCTTCCGGGCCGCAACAAGCAGTTGATCGGTCCCGAACCCCTGGACGAAGCTCTCTCCTGGGCCGGCAGCCCGCACGACGGAGGTGTGACGCGTCTGCTGGTCCCCGAGGGTGAGGGTGTGCGCCCCTTCGACTATCTGCTCGACGCCCACCTGCGAGACCGGGGCCCCTCCCCCGAGCTGATCCCGGAGAGAATCTGGGAAGTCGTTCTGGCCCGGGGATCCCACCGCCACCAGCGCTTCAGCATCGCCCTGGCCGCCCACGCCAACGACCGCATGGACGTGGGCCGACGAGCCCTCCTGCCGCTGACGGAGTCGAACGACGTGGATGCGATGCGCACCCTGGGACTCCTCTACGAACGAAGTGACAAAGAAGAGGCGGTGCGGTGGCTCCGACTCGCCATCGACGCGGGCGATGTCCTGGCGCTGCGGCTCATGGGCAACCTGCACTTCCGCAACCAGGACAGGCGCGCCGCGAGCGACTGGTACTGGAGGGCTGCGGAGGCGGGGGACGAAGTATCGGAGTCCTACTACAACGAGCCGAGAGCCAACTCGGGACCGGTCCCGGAATGCCTCGTGCCACCGCCCCCGCCCGGCGAGGAAGATGTCACGGAGGACGGCGAGGAGGACTGGGAGGACGAGGAGGACTGCTACGGCCCGACCGCCCGCACGCTGCGAGTCCTGGAAGCGGCACTGGAGATCGCCTCGGACATGGCCTACGACGTGCTGGAGGAGATCGGCGACAGGCGGATCGACCTCCGGAACAAGTACGCCTACATCTTCAGCGATCTGCCGGTGCTGACCTGGTCCAGGGACGCTCGGTGGCGCCGTCAAATGGCGCGCTGCTTCCACGACTTGGCGTCGGACATCAAGGCGGGAAACTGGCCGCGCCCCACGTGCACGGGCGAGGAGATGGCCTTGCACGTCGCCATCGAGCACGCCTCGAACATGGTGGTGGACGAGCCGGAACTCGTATCGCCGTGGGTGGCGGAGATCCCCCCGCACCACTACGACTGGGACTGGAACCTCTGCGTGGACGTGCTGTTCGAGGACACCGACGTCTTGTTCCTGTACGAGCCCTGGTCCCAGGGCATCGAGGATTCCGGCAACTTCGTCAACCAACGACTCGGCATGGCCAACCTGGAGGCGGAGGACTGGTTCAAGCCCTTCCGCGCGGACGATGCCCGCGATCCCGGAAGGGGTTTCCCGCGGTGAGCCGCGTCCCGCCGGGAAATCCCGGATACCTGTCTTGACCTGCGGCCCTTCATTCGAAGATCGAGCGGGCGATGGACTCGGCTCCCTGCGTGCGGGTTTCGTGAGGCCAAGCGATCGCCACGCCCACTCTCCGTCGAAAGGCCAGGACCCATGTCACTCACTCACGAACTCCTGCTGTTGGCAGGACTGCCGCTGACGGTGGTCCTCACCCTGTTCGTGGGCCACCTCGCCACGCTCCGGGGTCTGCGAGGCGACCAGCGCATCGCAGCCTTCCGTGTCTTCGCCGCTGCGGTGAAGCGGCGCCGGTAACGAGACGAGGGCCCCGGGCACAGCGCCCGGGGCCCTCATATGGATCAAGCAGAATCAGACGTTGAACCCCAACGCCCGCAGCTGCTCACGCCCATCGTCCGTGATCTTGTCCGGGCCCCACGGCGGCATCCAGACCCAGTTGATCCGCAGCTCGTTGACGATGCCCTCCGTCGCGGACTTCGCCTGGTCCTCGATGACGTCCGTCAGCGGGCAGGCCGCCGAGGTCAGCGTCATGTCGATCGTCGCGATGTTCGCGTCGTCGACGTGGATGCCGTAGATCAGGCCGAGGTTGACGACGTCGATGCCCAGCTCGGGGTCGACGACGTCATACAGCGCCTCGCGGACCTCTTCCTCGGAAGCCGGCTTCGTGGTCAGGGTCTCGTTCTCGCTCATGCGGTCTTCCTCTCGGCGACGGCGTCGGCACCCAGTGCCTGTGCCGTCGCGTCCTTCCACGCCATCCAGCTCAGCAGAGCACACTTGACGCGCGCGGGGTACTTGGAGACCCCGGCGAACGCGACCGCGTCCTCCAGGACCTCTTCCATGGCGTCGTCGGGCTCCAGCTTGCCCTTGGACTGCATCAGCTCCAGGAAGACCTCCTGGATCTTCCGCGCCTCCGCCAGCTCCTTGCCGACCAGCAGGTCGTTCAGGACGGACGCGCTGGCCTGGCTGATGGAGCAGCCCTGGCCCTCGTACGACACGTCGGCGATCGTCGACCCGTCGTACTTCACGCGCAGGGTGATCTCGTCCCCGCACGTCGGGTTGACGTGGTGCACCTCGGCGTCGCCATCGCGCAGACCACGCCCGTGCGGATGCTTGTAGTGGTCCAGGATGACTTCCTGGTACATCGAATCCAGCTTCACGTTCCCAGCCAGCCCCTCAGCCGAAGAAGTTCCGTACGTGCTCCAGGCCGTCGACGAGAGCGTCGATCTCGCCGGGCGTGGAGTACAGATAGAACGACGCTCGCGTGGTCGCGGGAATTCCATAGCGGAGGCAGACGGGCCGCGCGCAGTGGTGGCCCACGCGGACCGCGATGCCCTGCTCGTCGAGGACCTGGCCCACGTCGTGCGGGTGGATGTCACCGAGCGTGAAGGAGATCGCGGCGCCGCGCTCCTCGGCCGTGGCCGGACCGATGATCCGCAGATCGGCGACCTCGCCGAGGCGCTTGACCGCGTACTCGGTGATCGCGTGCTCATGCGCGGCGATCTTGTCCATGCCGATGGCCGAGAGGTAGTCCACCGCGGCGCCCAGACCCACGGCCTGGGAGACCGGCGGCGTGCCCGCCTCGAACTTGTGCGGCGCCGGGGCGTACGTCGACGAGTTCATCGACACCGTCTCGATCATCTCGCCGCCGCCGAGGAAGGGCGGCAGGTCCTCCAGGAGCTCCTGGCGGCCCCACAGCACGCCGATGCCCGTCGGACCGCACATCTTGTGACCGGTGAAGGCCACGAAGTCGGCCTGGAGCGCCTGCACGTCCAGCGGCATGTGCGGCGCGGCCTGCGAGGCGTCGATCAGGACGAGCGCGCCGACCTCCTGGGCGCGGCGCACGATCGCCTCGACCGGGTTGTGCGTGCCCAGGATGTTCGACACCAGCACGAAGGAGACGATCTTCGTCTTCTCCGTGATGATCTCGTCCATGTTGGACAGGTCGAGGCGGCCGTCGTCGGTGAGGCCGAACCACTTCAGCTTCGCGCCCGTGCGCTGCGAGAGCAGCTGCCACGGCACGATGTTGGAGTGGTGCTCCATCTCCGTGATGACGATCTCGGTCTCGTGGTCCACGCGGTAGGGCTCGTCGGCCCAGCCCAGCATGTTGGCCACGAGGTTCAGCGACTCCGAGGCGTTCTTGGTGAAGATCACCTCGTTGCGGCTGGGCGCGTTGATGAACGCCGCGACCTTGTCACGCGCGCCCTCGTACAGCGCGGTGGCCTCCTCGGCGAGGACGTGCACGCCGCGGTGCACGTTGGCGTTGTGCTGCTCGTAGTACTCGTTCAGTACGTCGAGGACCTGGCGCGGCGTCTGGGAGGTCGCCGCGTTGTCCAGGTAAACGAGCTTCTTGCCGTCGTGGATCCGACGATCCAGGATCGGGAAGTCCTTGCGGATCGCCTCGGTGTCGAGGAGGCCGGAAAGCCCCTGGTGGGCCACTGTCACGCTGATGCGCCGCCCTTCGTGTAAGCCTCGTAGCCCTCGGCCTCGAGCTTGTCGGCCAGCTCCGCGCCGCCCGACTCGGCGATGCGGCCGTTGGCGAAGACGTGCACGAAGTCGGGCTTGATGTAGCGCAGGATGCGCGTGTAGTGCGTGATCAGGAGCGTGCCGACCTCGCCGGTCGCGCGGACGCGGTTGACGCCGTCCGAGACCTGGCGCAGGGCGTCGACGTCCAGACCGGAGTCCGTCTCGTCGAGGATCGCGATCTTCGGCTTGAGCAGCTCCATCTGAAGGATCTCGTGGCGCTTCTTCTCACCGCCGGAGAAGCCCTCGTTCACGTTGCGCTCGGCGAAGGCCGGGTCCATCTGGAGCTGCTCCATCGCGGACTTGACCTCCTTCACCCAGGTGCGCAGCTTGGGGGCCTCGCCGCGGATCGCCGTCGCCGACGTACGCAGGAAGTTGGAGACCGAGACGCCGGGGACCTCGACGGGGTACTGCATGGCGAGGAACATGCCGGCGCGGGCGCGCTCGTCGACGGACATCTCCAGGACGTCCTCGCCGTCGAGGGTCACGCTGCCCTGGGTGATCGTGTACTTGGGGTGGCCCGCGATGGAGTAGGCGAGGGTCGACTTGCCGGAGCCGTTCGGGCCCATGATGGCGTGGGTCTCGCCCTGCTTCACGGTCAGGTCGACGCCCTTGAGGATCTCCTTGGTGGAGTTGTCGGCCTCGACGGTGACGTGCAGGTCCTTGATTTCAAGCGTTGCCATGGGTGCCTCAGGACTCCTGGGAGAGGGAGACGAGCACGTCGTCCCCTTCGATCTTTACGGGGTATACGGGGACGGGGCGCGTCGCGGGAAGGCCGGACGGCTTGCCGGTACGAAGGTCGAACGCGGAGCCGTGCAGCCAGCACTCGATCTGGCAGTCCTCCACCTCGCCCTCGGAGAGGGAGACGTTCGCGTGCGAGCAGATGTCGTGGATCGCGAACACCTCGCCCTCGGTGTGCACGACGGAGACCGGCGTGCCGTCGAGTTCCACCCGCTTGGGGGTGTCCTCCTCCAGCTCGCCCAGTCCACAGACGCGTACGAAGGTCATGCGACCGTCGCCTCCAGCTCCTCTTCGATCTTCGCGATGAGGCGCTCCTCGACGTCCGGCAGACCGATCTGCTGGACCAGCTCGGCGAAGAAGCCGCGGACGACCAGGCGCCGCGCGTCCTCCTCGGAGATGCCGCGCGACTGGAGGTAGAAGAGCTGCTCGTCGTCGAAGCGGCCGGTCGCCGAGGCGTGGCCCGCGCCGACGATCTCGCCGGTCTCGATCTCCAGGTTCGGGACCGAGTCCACGCGGGCGCCGTCGGTCAGCACGAGGTTGCGGTTCATCTCGTACGTGTCCGTGCCCTCGGCGGCGGCCTCGATGAGGACGTCACCGATCCACACCGCGTGGGCGTTGTCGCCCTGGAGCGCGCCCTTGTAGACGACGTTCGACTTGCAGTGCGGGGTGTTGTGGTCGACCAGGAGGCGGTGCTCCTGGTGCTGGCCCGCGTCGGTGACGTAGAGGCCGAAGAGCTCGGCCTCGCCGCCGGTGCCCGCGTAGTTGACGCGCGGGTGCAGGCGGACCAGGTCGCCACCGAAGGTGACGACGACGGACTTGAAGGAGGCGTCGCGGCCGATCAGGGCGTTGTGCTGGGCGACGTGCACCGCCTTGTCGTCCCAGTCCTGGACGGAGACGACGGTGAGCTTGGCGCCGTCGCCGACGACGAAGTCGACGTTGGCGGCGAGCACGGCGTCACCGGTGTGGTCGATGACGACAAGGGCCTCGGCGAACGCGCCGACCTCGATCACCTGGTGCGCGAAGGCGGTGCCGCCCTCGCCGTGCACGGCGATGCGGATCGGCTCGGTCAGGACCGTCTCCTTGGGGACGGTGACGACCGAGGCCTTCTCGAAGGACGAGTACGCCTGCGCGGCGACGCGGTCGACGGGCTTGCCCGCCTTGCCGACGCGCGCGTCGTCCCGGCCGACGGTCTCCTGGGTGACGCCCTCGGGGGCGCTCACCTCGACGCGGATGCCGCCGTCCGCCACCGCCGTGCCGTCGTGCAGCCCGCGAAGGCGCTCCAGCGGCGTGAACCGCCACTCCTCCTCGCGGCCGTGGGGGACCGGGAAGTCCGCCACGTCGAAGGACGGGGGCGCGCTCATGCGGGTGGCGACGGTGGACTCGGCGGCCACCGCGATGGATCCGGCGGTCGTCGACCCGACCGGGATGTTCTGGACCTCAGCCATGGCTGTCGTCGTGCTCTCTCTCTGCGCTCTGCGTAAGAAGTCTGCTCGCTGCGGGGACGGTTGCCGGACTCAGCCGACCGAACCCTCCATCTGCAGCTCGATCAGCCGGTTCAGCTCCAGGGCGTACTCCATCGGCAGCTCCTTGGCGATCGGCTCGACGAAGCCGCGCACGATCATCGCCATGGCCTCGAACTCGGTCATGCCGCGGCTCATCAGGTAGAAGAGCTGGTCGTCGGAGACCTTGGAGACGGTCGCCTCGTGGCCCATGGAGACGTCGTCCTCGCGGACGTCGACGTAGGGGTAGGTGTCCGAGCGGGAGATCGTGTCGACGAGCAGCGCGTCGCAGAGCACGTTCGACTTCGATCCGGCGGCGCCCTCACCGATCTCGACGAGGCCGCGGTACGACGTACGACCGCCGCCGCGCGCCACCGACTTGGAGACGATGTTCGAGGAGGTGTTCGGCGCCATGTGGACCATCTTGGAGCCGGCGTCCTGGTGCTGGCCCTCGCCCGCGAAGGCGATGGAGAGCGTCTCGCCCTTGGCGTGCTCGCCCATGAGGTAGACGGCGGGGTACTTCATCGTGACCTTGGAACCGATGTTGCCGTCGATCCACTCCATGGTCGCGCCCTCGTACGCCACGGCGCGCTTGGTGACCAGGTTGTAGACGTTGTTCGACCAGTTCTGGATCGTCGTGTAGCGGCAGCGGCCGCCCTTCTTCACGATGATCTCGACGACGGCGGAGTGCAGCGAGTCCGACTTGTAGATCGGCGCGGTGCAGCCCTCGACGTAGTGGACGTAGGCGTCCTCGTCGACGATGATCAGCGTCCGCTCGAACTGGCCCATGTTCTCCGTGTTGATGCGGAAGTAGGCCTGGAGCGGGATGTCGACGTGCACGCCCTTGGGGACGTAGATGAACGAGCCACCGGACCATACGGCGGTGTTCAGCGACGCGAACTTGTTGTCACCGACGGGGATGACCGTGCCGAAGTACTCCTTGAACAGCTCCGGGTGCTCCTTGAGCGCCGTGTCGGTGTCCAGGAAGATGACGCCCTGCTCCTCCAGGTCCTCGCGGATCTGGTGGTAGACGACCTCGGACTCGTACTGGGCCGCGACACCGGAGACGAGGCGCTGCTTCTCCGCCTCGGGGATGCCGAGCTTGTCGTACGTGTTCTTGATGTCCTCGGGCAGGTCCTCCCAGGACTCCGCCTGCTTCTCCGTGGAGCGCACGAAGTACTTGATGTTGTCGAAGTCGATGCCCGAGAGGTCCGAGCCCCAGTTCGGCATGGGCTTCTTGTCGAAGAGGCGCAGGCCCTTGAGGCGGAGCTTGGTCATCCACTCCGGCTCGGACTTCTTGGCCGAGATGTCCCGGACGACGTCCTCGCTGATGCCGCGCCTGGCGGAGGCACCGGCGACGTCGGAGTCGGCCCAGCCGTATTCATACGTGCCCAGACCCTCGAGTTCGGGGTGGGCAGTCTCCGTGGGGAGCGTCATGCGGGGTTCCTCCCGGCCGTACTTGCTGATGCTGATGTGGTGGTCTGTGTGGTGCTTCCGCCGCTGCCGCTGCGCGGGATGAACGTCGTACAGACGCCGTCTCCGTGGGCGATGGTGGCGAGGCGCTGCACGTGCGTGCCGAGCAGCGTGGAGAACATCTCCGTCTCCGCCTCGCACAGCTGCGGGAACTGCTCGGCGACATGGGCGACCGGGCAGTGGTGCTGGCAGAGCTGCTCGCCGACCGGTGCGCTGCGCGCCGTGGCAGCGTACCCGTCGGCCGTCAGGGCCTTGGCAAGAGCCTCGGTGCGCTGTTCGGGGGGTGCGGCGTCGATCGCCGCCTTGTACGACTCCGCCTGTGCGGTGATGCGCGCGCGGGCGAACTCGACGACCGCGTCCTCGCCGTGCTGTTCGGTGATCCAGCGCAGGGCATCGGCGGCGAGCTTGTCGTAGGACTGGTCGAAGGCGTCGCGGCCGCAGTCGGTCAGGGCGAAGACCTTGGCCGGACGGCCGCGGGTCCGCGCGCCGTAGACACGCTGCTCGCGGGGCTCCACGACGTTCTCATGGGCGAGGGCGTCGAGGTGCCTGCGGACGGCCGCCTGGGTGAGCCCGAGGCGCTTCGCGAGGTCGGCGACGGTGGAGGGGCCGTGGTCCAGGATGGAGCGCGCGACCCGGTTGCGCGTAGACCGCTCACCGGTCGCGAGTTCCTCCTGCGGAGCCTCGCCAACGTTTTTCACAACGCCATTGTTGCGTAATTCCTCAGAGCCTGACAACCCGCGCCTTGATCACCGCGTGGTGCGCTGCATCACTTAGGTAAACCTAAGCTGACCTGCGGAAACGATCTTTGATCGATCAAACCGGAACCGTCAGGGAGCGCCTTCGAACGGCCTCCGGAAGGCCCCCGGACCCCCTCCGACCGGCGC
>NZ_WMBF01000215.1:0-10405 GCF_019400875.1 Streptomyces anatolicus
TCGTGCGCGGCCCCGAGCGCGCCGCCCTGCCCGAAGTCGGGCGTGAGCATGTCCCCGGGCATGGTGACGGCCGCGATGGGACTGCGCGCGATGTCGGTGACGCTCACCAACTGCGGCAAGGGCGTACGCGAAGTCAACGGCTACCCCGACATCCGCGTCCGCGGCCTCGACCGGCAGCTTTTCCGCGTGACGGTGCTCAAGGGGACCGAGCCGGTCACCACGATGGACGACCCGGGCCCGCGCCGCGTCAGGCTGAAGCCGGGGGAGTCCGCGTACACCTCACTGGTGTGGCGGTACTCGGCCGTGGACGCCTCCACCAAGGCGGGCAGCGGCGTCTATGTGGAGATCGGCCCGGCCAAGGGCGCGGCCCGCCAGACCATCGAGCCGGAGGGCGGCCTCGACATCGGCGAGACCGGCATGCTCGGCACGACCGCCTGGCAGCGCAGCCCCGACGAGACCCCGCAGCACTGACCCCGCTGACCCCACCGACCCCGCCGACCAGGGCACCCGTCCGATCAGGGCACCCGCGCCGTCCATTCCGCGGTGCCGAACTTGGTGCGTACGAGATCCTGGGCCCGGGCCAGTTCGGCGCCGGTGACCTCGCCCCGGGTGAGGCCGTAGCGGGAGCGGAAGGAGTCGATCATGCGGTCGATGACGGTCTCGCGCGGCAGACCGGTCTGGCGGCGCAACGGGTCCACCCGCTTCTTGGCGCTCCTGGTGCCCTTGTCGGACAGCTTCTCCTTGCCGATGCGGAGCACTTCGAGCATCTTGTCGGCGTCGATGTCGTAGGACATCGTCACGTGGTGCAGCACCGCGCCCGGCCCGCCGCCGGGCCCCACCATCCGCTTCTGCGCGGCGCCCGCGATCTTCCCCGCGTCCGTCGCGATGTCGTTGAGCGGCTGGTACCACGCCTTGATGCCCATGTCGGCGAGGGCGCCGAGGACCCAGTCGTCGAGATAGGCGTAGCTGTCCTGGAAGGAGAGGCCCTGCACGAGCGCGTCGGGCACCGAGAGGGAGTAGGTGATGGTGTTGCCCGGCTCCACGAACATCGCGCCGCCCCCCGAGATGCGGCGCACGACCTCGATCCCGTGCCGGGCCGCGCCCTCCGGGTCGACCTCGTTGCCCAGCGACTGGAAGCTGCCGATGATCACCGAAGGCGCGCCCCACTCCCACACCCGCAGCGTCGGCGGGCGGCGGCCCGCGGCGACCTCCTGAGTCAGTACCTCGTCCAGGGCCATGTGCAGGGCGGGCGGCTGCGGCCCCTCGTGCACGAGCTGCCAGTCGTAGTCGGTCCAGTCCGTGGCGTGCGCGAGGGCGCGGCGCACGGCGATCCCGATGCCCTCCGACGTCAGGCCGTACATGACGGTGCCCTCGGGGAGCGCCGCGTCGATGCGGGCGGCGAGGCCCGCGGCGTCCGTGTCGGCGGGACAGCCGTCCAGGGCGGCGTTGATCGCGTCGAGCGCCTCGTCCGGTTCTAGGAAGAAGTCGCCGGCCACCCGGGTGCGCCGCAGCTCGCCGCCCTCGACGTCCAGATCCACCACGACGAGCTTGCCGCCGGGGACCTTGTACTCACCGTGCACCGTGTTTCCTCCAAGCTGTTCCGAATCGTCCCCAACGCTAGCCGAGTGCCGGAATGTCCGGTCCGGTGGAGGATGGGGCAGGAGAAGGCGGGCACGAAGTGAGAGCAAGCACCGCCGAGCAGCGGCAGGCGAGAGCGAGCAGGTGGAGGAAGCGATGAGCGTTCCCGCGGCGCCCGGCGGTGAGCCGGGCCCGAACGTCCTGGTCACCGGGGCGACGGGCTACATCGGAGGCCGGCTGGTCCCCGAACTCCTCGACGCCGGGTACCGCGTACGCTGCCTGGCCCGCACGCCCGAGAAGCTGCGCGACCACCCCTGGGCGCCCCGCACCGAGGTGGTCCGAGGTGACGTGACCGACGCCGCCTCGCTGGCCGAGGCGATGCGCGGCATCGACGTGGCGTACTACCTGGTGCACGCACTCGGCACCGGCGCCCGCTTCGAGGACACCGACCGGCAGGCCGCGGAGACCTTCGCCGAGCAGGCCCGCGCGGCCGGGGTCCGGCGCGTCGTCTACCTCGGCGGCCTCACCCCCGCGGACGTACCGCCGGGGGAACTCTCGCCGCACCTGCGCTCAAGGGCGGAGGTCGGCGAGATCTTCCTGCGCGCCGAGGTCCCCGCCACCGTGCTGCGCGCGGCCGTCGTCATCGGCTCCGGCTCCGCCTCCTTCGAGATGCTCCGGTACCTCACCGAACGGCTGCCCGTCATGGTCACGCCCAGCTGGGTCGGCACCCGCATCCAGCCCATCGCCGTCCGTGACGTCCTGCGCTACCTCGTCGGCAGCGCCCGCATGCCGTCCGACGTGAACCGCGCCTTCGACATCGGCGGCCCCGACGTCGTCACGTACGAACAGATGATGCGGCGGTACGCGGCCGTCGCCTCGCTGCCGCACCGGCTCATCGTGCGCGTGCCGATGCTGAGCCCCGGCCTCTCCAGCCTCTGGATCGGCCTCGTCACCCCCGTGCCGCGCGCCCTGGCCCGCCCCCTCGCGGAGTCGCTGCGGCACGAGGTGGTCTGCGACGAGCACGACATCGCGCGGTACGTGCCCGACCCGCCCGGCACCCCGATCTCCCTCGACGAGGCGCTGGGGCTCGCGCTGCGGCGCGTGAAGGAGGCGCAGGTCGTCACCCGCTGGTCGTCGGCGTCGCTGCCCGGCGCGCCGAGCGACCCGCTGCCCACCGACCCGGACTGGGCGGGCGGCAGCCTCTACACCGACCGGCGGCAGATCACCGTCGACGCCTCGCCGCACGAGCTGTGGCGCATCATCGAGGGCGTCGGCGGTGAGAACGGCTGGTACTCCTTCCCGCTGGCCTGGGCCGTGCGTGGATGGCTGGACCGCGCGGTCGGCGGCGTGGGGCTGCGGCGCGGCCGCCGGGACGCGGCACGCCTGCGGGTCGGCGACTCGCTCGACTTCTGGCGGGTCGAGGAGATCGACCCGGGCCGGCTGCTGCGGCTGCGCGCGGAGATGCGCCTGCCCGGCCTCGCCTGGCTGGAGATGTGGGCCGACCAGGACGCCGAGGGCCGCACCCGCTACCGGCAGCGGGCCCTCTTCCACCCGCACGGGCTGCTCGGCCACGCCTACTGGTGGAGCGTCTCGCCCTTCCACGCGGTGGTGTTCGGCGGCATGGCCCGCAACATCGCCAAGGCGGCCTCCAGGGAGGCCGCCCGTACCGCTCCCGTACCGGCCCCGCAGGAGTAGCGCCTTGAACACCTCCGTCGTCCTGTTCACCTCCGACCTGCGGGTGCACGACCATCCGCCGCTGCGCGCCGCGCTCGCTCGCGCGGACGCCGTGGTGCCGCTCTTCGTCAAGGACCCGGCCATCGAGGCCATCGGATTCGCGGGGCCCAACCGCGAGGCGTTCCTCGCCGACTGCCTCGCCGACCTCGACCGGCGGTTGCGTGACCGGGGCGGGCGTCTGGTGGTGCGTGCCGGTGACCCCGTCGACGAGGTGCGGGCCGTCATGCGGGAGGCGGACGCCGACGAGGTCCATATGGCGGCGGGCGTCAGCCGGTACGCGCAGACCCGCGAACGGCGGCTCCACGAGGCGCTGGAGGCGGACGGCCACCGGCTGCACGTCCACGACGCCGTGGTCACCGCGCTCCCGCCCGGCGCGGTGACCCCCACCAACTCCGACCACTTCGCCGTCTTCACCCCCTACCTCCGCCGCTGGTCCGCGCAGGGCGTACGGCCCGTCCTCGGCGCCCCGCGCACCGTCCGCGTCCCCGACCACGTCCGCTCCCGTCCCCTCCCCGCCCGCGACGACATCACCGGTATCTCGCCGGGGCTCGCACGCGGCGGCGAGAGCGAGGGCCGCCGCCGGTGGCAGGCCTGGCTGCGCGACGGCATCGACCGGTACGGAGAACGCCACGACGACCTCGCGGGCGACGCCACCTCCAAGCTCTCGCCGCACCTGCACTTCGGCACGCTGTCCTGCGCCGAACTCGTCCACCGCGCCCGCGCCCGCGCGACCCCGGGCGCCGAGGACTTCGTCAGACAGCTGTGCTGGCGCGACTTCCACCACCAGGTCCTCGCCGCGAGGCCGCGCACGGCGACGGCCGACTACCGCACGCGCGGCGACCGCTGGCGCTCGCCCGAGTCGGCGGCGCGGGACATCCGGGCGTGGCAGGAAGGGCGTACGGGATACCCGATCGTCGACGCCGCCATGCGGCAGCTGCTGCACGAGGGTTGGATGCACAACCGAGGCAGGCTGCTGACCGCGAGTTTCCTCACCAAGACGCTCTACGTCGACTGGCGGGTGGGCGCGCGCCACTTCCAACGGCTGCTGGTCGACGGGGACATCGCCAACAACCAGCTTAACTGGCAGTGGATGGCGGGAACCGGCACGGACAGCCGCCCCAACCGGGTGCTCAACCCCGTCCTCCAGGCCAAGCGCTACGACCCGGAAGGCGCCTATGTACGCCGCTGGGTGCCCGAACTCGCCGGGCTGCCCGGCCCCGCCGTCCACGAGCCGTGGAAGCTGCCGGGCCCGGAGCGGGAGCGCTACGACTACCCCGAGCGGATCCTCGAACTGGCCTACGGACTGGTCCGTTTCAAGCGGGCGAGGGGCATCGACTGACCCCTGCCGCCGGCCGGGGCCGCGCGGCTAGCCTGCGGATCATGTTCACGACGCGTCCCACACTCCAGGGCACCTTCGGCATGGTGTCGTCCACCCACTGGCTCGCCTCCCAGTCCGCGATGGCCGTACTGGAGGACGGGGGCAACGCCTTCGACGCCGCCGTCGCCGCGGGGTTCGTCCTGCATGTGGTCGAGCCCCACCTCAACGGCCCCGCCGGAGAGGTCCCGATCATCCTGGCGCCCGCGGGCGGCGACGTGCGCGTGCTCTGCGGCCAGGGCCCCGCGCCCGTCGGTGCCACCGTCGCCCACTACCGCTCCCTGGGCCTTGAGCTGGTGCCCGGTACCGGGCCGCTCGCCGCCGCCGTGCCCGGCGCCTTCGACGCCTGGATGCTGCTCCTGCGCGACCACGGCACGAAGTCCCTCGCCGATGTCCTCAAGTACGCCATCGGGTACGCGCAGGACGGCCATCCGCCCGTCGAGCGCGTCGTCGAGACCGTCGAGACGGTGCGGCGGCTCTTCGAGCAGGAGTGGCCCTCGTCCGCGGAGATCTATCTCCGCGGTGGCCCCGACGGCGGTGAACCGCCGCGCACCGGCGAGCTGTTGCGCAATCCCGCGCTCGCCGCGACGTGGCGGCGGCTCCTTGCGGAGGCCGGAGCGAAGGCTCCCGGCGGGTCACGCACCGCCGTGCTCGACGCCGCGCGCGAAGTGTGGCGGAGCGGCTTCATCGCCGAGGCGCTTGTGCGGCAGGCCGGGCGGCCCACCATGGACACGAGCGGCGAGCGGCACGCCGGCACGCTCTCGGCGGAGGATCTGCGGGGGTGGTCCGCCTCCTACGAGGACCCGGTCACGTACGACTGGAACGGCTGGACCCTGTGCAAGGCCGGCCCCTGGAGCCAGGGCCCCGCCTTCCTCCAGCAGCTCGCCCTGCTGCCACGGAACGCCGAGGAACTTCCGGAGTACGGCTCCGAGGACTACGTCCACCTCCTCGTCGAGGGCTGCAAGCTCGCCATGGCGGACCGCGAGGCCTGGTACGGGGACGCCGGGGACGGGGGAGCGGGAGCGGTGCCGGTTGGTGAGCTGCTCTCGGACGAGTACAACGCGCTGCGGCGGACCCTGATCGGGGACGAGGCCTCGTACGAGCTGCGTCCCGGCTCGCCCGGCGGACGGCGGCCACGGCTCTCCGCCCACGCGCGCGCGGTCGCCTCGGGCGAGGCGGAAGGCTTCGATGCGGCCGCCGTCGCCGCAGGGGGCGGTGAGCCGACCGTGGCCGGGGACGGGGGGACGCGCGGGGACACCTGCCACCTCGACGTCGTCGACCGCTGGGGGAACATGCTCTCCGCCACGCCCAGCGGAGGCTGGCTCCAGTCCAACCCCGTCGTGCCGGAACTCGGCTTCCCCTTGGGTACGCGGCTCCAGATGGCGTGGCTGGAAGAGGGCCTGCCGAACTCGCTCACGCCGGGGAGGCGGCCACGGACCACGCTGACGCCGTCGCTGGCGCTGAGGGACGGGGTGCCGGTCATGGCGTTCGGTACGCCCGGGGGAGACCAGCAGGACCAGTGGCAGGTGCACTTCTTCCTGGGGGTGGCGCTGCGGGCCTCCGTGCGGGGCGGCCTCGACCTGCAGGGCGCGATCGACGCGCCCAGCTGGCACACGGACGGCTTTCCCGGCTCCTTCCACCCGCGCGGGATGCGGGCCGGGAGCGTGACGGTGGAGTCACGGACGGCTCCGGAGGTCGTGGCCGGGCTGCGGCGGCGCGGGCACGATGTGCTGGTGGGGGGCGCGTGGTCGGAGGGGCGGCTGTGCGCGGTGGCGCGGGACCCGGAGAGCGGGGTGCTGTCGGCGGCGGCCAATCCCCGGGGGATGCAGGGGTACGCGGTCGGCCGCTGAGCCCACCGGAACCCCATGTTCACGTACTCACAAGGTTGCGTTCGCCCGGGACGTACGGGATGTCAGCGGGGCGTGCTCTCATGGACACATGATCGAAGAGTTTCTGACGCAGGGCGTACGTGACGTGGAGGAGGCCCTCCGGAAGGCCGCGGCGGCCGAGGTGACCCCCCGGTTCCGGCAGCTCGCCGAGGGCGACATCGTGGAGAAGAGCGGCCCGCACGACATGGTGACCGTGGCCGACCGCCGCGCCGAGGAGCGGCTGACCGTGGACCTGGCCGCGCTGCTGCCGGGTTCCGTCGTCGTGGGCGAGGAAGCGGTGCACGCCGACCCGTCGTCGTACGAGGCGGTGCGCGGCGAGGCCCCCGTGTGGATCGTCGACCCCGTGGACGGCACGCGCCAGTTCGTGCAGGGCGACCCCGGCTTCTGCATGCTCGTCGCCCTCGCGGTGGGCGGCGAGGTGCTGGCCTCCTGGACGTACGCCCCGGCGCTCGACCAGCTCGCCGTCGCCGTGCGCGGCAAGGGCGCCTGGCTCGACGGGCAGCGCCTGGTCTCGGGGACGCCCGACCCGGCCCAGGACCTCGAAGTGGCGACCTCGCACCCGGACTTCACCACCGAGGAGCAGAAGCGGGCCCTGCTCGGACTGCGCGTGGACGGTGTGCGGCCCCGGCCGTGCGGTTCGGCGGGCCTTGAGTATCTGGCCCTGGCGAAGGGGGAGTTGGACGCCGTCGCCTTCTCGTGGGAGCTGGCCTGGGACCACGCGGCGGGCCTGCTGCTCGTCGCCGAGGCCGGGGGAGACTCCCGGACGCTGACGGGCGAGCCGTTCCGTATCGGCGGGGGGAACGCGCTGCCGTTCACCGCGGCGCGCGACGCGGCCACGGCGCGGCGCGTGGTGGACCTCCTCGCGAGCGGGGCCTGAGCGGCCGTTCCTGAGCGGCCGCCTATCCTGGGCGGCAGAGGCCGTCGGCTGACGAAGGAGTCCGAAGGTGCCGTCGATGCTTGATGCCGTCATCGTGGGAGCGGGGCCGAACGGCCTGACCGCCGCCGTCGAGCTGGCCCGCCGCGGCTTCTCCGTGGCCGTCTTCGAGGCCAACGCCACGGTGGGCGGCGGGGCGCGCACCGAGGAGCTGACCCTTCCCGGCTTCCGGCATGACCCCTGTTCCGCCGCCCATCCGCTGGGCATCAACTCCCCGGCGTTCCGCGCCATGCCCCTGGAGCGGTACGGCCTCGAGTGGCTGCACGCCCCGCTGCCCATGGCGCACCCCTTCCCGGACGGCAGCGCCGCCGTGCTCTCCCGCTCCGTCGCCGAGACGGCCGCCTCCTTCGGGCCGCGCGACGCGGGGACGTACCGGAGGCTGGTGAAGCCCTTCCTGCCCAAGTGGGACGTGCTTGTCCGGGACTTCATGTCCCTGCCGATGAGTTCGCTGCCGCGCGACCCCGTCACCCTCGCCCGCTTCGGGCTCGCCGGGCTGCCCTCGTCGACCTGGCTGATGCGGCGCTTCCGCGACGACCGGGCCCGCGCGCTGTTCGCCGGGCTCGTCGCGCATGTCATCGCGCCGCTCGACGGCATCGTCACCGGCGGCGTCGGCATGGTCTTCGCGCTGGCCGGACACGCCCGGGGCTGGCCGGTCGCGCGCGGCGGCTCGCAGTCGATCTCCGACGCGCTCACCGCGTATCTCAAGGACCTCGGCGGGGCCGTCCACACGGACTACGAGGTCAAGCGGCTCGACGACCTGCCGCCCGCCCGCGCCTACGTCTTCGACACCTCGCCGACCGCCCTCGCCAGGATCGCCGGGCTCGGCGACGCCTACGAGCACTACCGGTACGGCGCCAGCGCCTTCAAGATCGACTACGCGCTCGACGGCCCCGTCCCCTGGACCGCCGAGGAGGCGCGGTCCGCCGGGACCGTGCACGTCGGCGCGAGCAGCGAGGAGATCGGCGCCGCGCTGCGCGCCGCCTCGCGCGAGGGCCGCGCACCCGACGCGCCGTTCCTGATCACCGTGCAGCCCAGCATCGCCGACCCCTCCCGCGCCCCCGAGGGCAAGCACGTCTTCTGGGCGTACGGACACGTCCCGAACGGCTGGGAGGGCGACCTGACCGACGCGATGGAACGCCAGCTGGAGCGGTTCGCGCCCGGCTTCCGCGACCGGGTCCTCGCGCGCGCCACGGCCGGTCCGCCCCAACTCGCCGCGGGCAACGCCAATTACGTGGGCGGCGACATCGCCTGCGGTGCCGCGAGCGGACTGCAGCTGCTGCTGCGGCCCAAGCTCTCCCTCTTCCCGTACGGGACCAAGCACCCGGCCGTCTTCCTCTGCTCGTCCGCCACACCCCCGGGACCCGGCGTCCACGGCATGTCCGGGCACAATGCCGCCAAGGCCGTCTGGAAGCGGCTGCGGGCCGCCTGAGGAGTAGCACGTGACCGTCCCCATCACCCTCGCCCAGGGCGACATCACGGCGCAGCACGCCGACGCCCTCGTCAACGCCGCCAACTCCTCGCTCCTCGGCGGAGGCGGCGTGGACGGCGCCATCCACCGGCGCGGCGGCCCCGAGATCCTCGCCGAGTGCCGGCGCCTGCGCGCCTCGCGGTACGGCAAGGGGCTGCCCACCGGCCAGGCCGTGGCCACCACCGCAGGGCGCCTCGATGCCGCGCATGTGATCCACACCGTCGGCCCTGTCTGGTCCGCCACCGAGGACCGCTCCGCGCTGCTCGCCTCCTGCCACCGCGAGGCGCTGCGGGTCGCCGCCGAGCTGGGCGCGCGCACCCTCGCCTTCCCCGCCATCTCCACCGGCGTCTACCGCTGGCCGATCGACGACGCCGCCCGCATCGCCGTGCGCACCGTGCGGGAGGCCGCCGACCCCGCGCTCTTCGACGAGGTGCGGTTCGTGCTCTTCGACCAGGCCGCCTACGACGCGTACGCCGAGGCACTTGCCGCCGCCGCGGATGGCTAGCGCGGCGGCCCTGGCAGCGCGAGGTTGATGTCGGATTCTCGCCAGTCATGCCCGGGGAAGTCCGCGATGCTTGAGCGCATGCACACCGACACCGAGCGCTGTGTACGCGCCGTTCAGTCCAAGGACGCCCGCTTCGACGGCTGGTTCTTCACGGCCGTCGTCACCACCGGAATCTACTGCCGGCCCAGCTGCCCGGTCGTGCCGCCCAAGGCCGAGAACATGACCTTCTACCCGAGCGCCGCCGCCTGCCAGCAGGCCGGCTTCCGGGCCTGCAAGCGGTGCCGCCCCGACAGCAGCCCCGGCTCGCCCGAGTGGAACCAGCGGGCCGATCTCGTCGCCCGCGCCATGCGCCTGATCGGCGACGGAGTCGTCGACCGCGAGGGCGTCCCCGGCCTCGCCGCCCGCCTCGGCTACAGCGCCCGCCAGGTGGAGCGGCAGCTCCTCGCCGAACTGGGCGCGGGCCCCCTCGCGCTGGCCCGCGCCCAGCGCGCCCAGACCGCGCGGCTGCTCATCGAGACGACCGGGCTGCCCATGGCCGAGATCGCCTTCGCGGCCGGCTTCTCCTCGATCCGCGCCTTCAACGACACCGTCCGCGAGGTCTTCGCGCTCGCCCCGGGGGAGCTGCGCGCCCGAGCGCCGAAACGGGCCGCCGGAGCCCCTGCCGCCGGAGCCCCGGCCTCCGCCACTCCCGGCGTCCTCTCCCTGAGGCTGCCGTTCCGCGCCCCCCTCAACCCCGACAACCTCTTCGGGCACCTCATCGCGACCGGCGTACCCGGTGTCGAGGAGTGGCGAGACGGGGCCTACCGCCGCACCCTGAGCCTCCCCTACGGGCACGGGGTCGCCGCCCTCACCCCGCACCCCGACCACATCGGCTGCCGCCTGAGCCTCACCGACCCGCGCGATCTGACCATCGCCATCAGCC
>NZ_WMBF01000216.1:0-10293 GCF_019400875.1 Streptomyces anatolicus
GGCAAGGACCGGTGTCCGTTGCTGATCAGTGACGGCAGCGGCCGCAACTCCGCCACCGGCACCGCGAGTTCGATCTCCGGGAACCTCTCGAAGAGGGCCCGCAGAGCCGTGGTCACCTCCAGGCGGGCGAGCGGGGCGCCCAGGCAGAAGTGCACGCCGTGACCGAAGGCCAGGTGTTCCTTCGAGGGGCGGGTGGCGTCGAAGCGGTCGGCGGTCGGGCCGTGCCAGTCGGGGTCGCGGTTGGCGGCGCCGTAGGAGGCGAGGATCGCCTCGCCCTTGGCGATCGCCTGCCCGTCCGGCAGGGGGATGTCCGTGACGGCGAAGCGCAGCGGCAGGTGCTTGACGGCGGGCTCGTGCCGCAGGGTCTCCTCGACGACGTCGTTCCAGTCGGCGCGCCCGGCCCGCAGATGCGCGAGCTGCTGGGGGTCCGTCAGGAGGGCGGTCACGGCCTGGTCGATGACGTTGACCGTGGTCTCGTACCCGGCGCTGATCATCAAAAGGAGCGTGTCGCGCAGCTCGGCATCGGTGAAACCGCTCCCGTCACCCTCGTCGTCGCGCGCGGCGATGAGCAGGGAGGTCATGTCGTCGCCCGGCTCCGGTTCGGCGCGCTTGGCCGCGATGAGCCGGTCAAGGGCCTCGTACAGGGAAGCGGCGTTCGCGGCCGCCTGCGCGGCGGTGAGGGTGGTGGAGAAGACGTTGTCGACCAGGCTGCGGAAGCTCTCGCGGCGGCTGTCGGGGACGCCCATGAGGCGGCCGATCACCGCGATCGGCAGCGGGTAGGCCAGGTGCTCGCGCAGATCCACGCTCTCCCCGGCCGGGCGGGAGGCGAGCGCGTCGAGGAGCGAGTCGACGATTCCCTCCACGGCGGGGCGCATGGCCTGGACGCGCCGGGAGCTGAAGGCCGGGGCGACCATGCGGCGCAGGCGGCGGTGGTCGTCGCCGTAGGCGGTGAACATGTTGTTCACCGCCACCCACAGGGCCAGCGGCCAGGTCGGCACGGCCTCCGCGAACTCCGGCCAGTGGGCACGCGCGTCCTTGGAGACCTGCGCACTGTTCAGGAGCTGCTTGAGCAGCCGCGGGTCGCTGATCGACCACGCGGTCACGCCGAGAACGTCCACACGCGAGGCGGGCCCCCGGGCGCGCAGCGCCTCGTGCTCGGCGTGGTGGTCGGAACTGGCGGGATCCAGGACGAGTATGGACTGTTCGGGCACGAGGGCTCCTTCGGAGAGGGCTGGGACGGGCGTCCCTCTACACTCACGCTGCGGCGTAGCCCGGCAACTGATGTCGACGGGTGATGTCAGTGTGAGCTGTTTGCGGCTCAGACCCGAGGGGATGGTGGAAACTTGTGAAGATCCTCATCAGCGCCGACATGGAGGGCGCCACGGGCGTGACCTGGCCCGCCGACGTGCTGCCGGGCTCCGCGCGGTGGGAGCGCTGCCGGACGATGTTCACCTCGGACGTGAACGCCGCCGTGCTCGGATTTTTCGACGGCGGCGCCGACGAAGTACTCATCAATGAGGCGCACTGGGACATGCGCAATCTGCTCCTGGAGGAGCTGGACGAGCGGGCCCAGATGCTCACCGGCCGGCACAAGTCGCTGTCCATGGTGGAGGGCGTGCAGCACGGCGACGTGGACGGCATCGCCTTCCTCGGCTACCACGCGGGCGCCGGCATGGAGGGCGTCCTCGCACACACCTACCTCGCCAACCAGATCACCGGCGTCTGGCTCAACGGCGTACGCGCGAGCGAGGGGCTGCTCAACTCCCATGTCGTCGCCGAGTACGGCGTCCCCGTGGTGCTCGTCACCGGCGACGACCTGGCCTGCGAGGACGCCCTCGGCTACGCGCCCGGCGCGCTGAAGGTCGCCGTGAAGGACCACGTCTCGCGGTACGCCGCCGTCTGCCGCACCCCCGCCCGCACCGCCGCCGACATCCGCGCGGCGGCCAAGGACGCCGCCGCGCTCGCCGTGCGCCATGAGCCGGTGGTGGGCGGCCCGTTCACCGTGGAGGTCGAGTTCGACGCCGAGCATCTGTCGATGGCCTCGACCATCGTGCCGGGAGTGCGCCGTACGGGGGAGCGCAAGGTCGCGTACGACAGCGAGACGATGTACGAGGGGATCCGTACCTTCAAGGCGGTTACGACGATCGCCTCCGCCGCCGTGGAGGAGCAGTATGGCTAGCCAGCAGCAGGACCAGGACCAGGACCAGGAGCAGGAGCCGGGGCATCGGGCCCCGGTGGACGCGCGGGCTCTCGACGAGGTCGTCGCGTTCACCTCCGAGCTGATCCGCATCGACACCACCAACCGCGGCGGCGGCGACTGCCGCGAGCGCCCCGCCGCCGAGTACGCCGCCGAACGCCTCGCCGACGCCGGCCTCACCCCGACACTCCTGGAGCGCACCCCGGGCCGTACGAACGTCGTCGCCCGCATCGAGGGCACCGACCCCGGCGCCGACGCGCTGCTCGTCCACGGCCACCTGGACGTCGTACCCGCCGAGGCGGCCGACTGGAGCGTGGACCCGTTCTCCGGAGAGGTCCGCGACGGCGTCGTCTGGGGCCGCGGCGCGATCGACATGAAGAACATGGACGCGATGATCCTGTCCGTCGTACGGAACTGGGCGCGCGCCGGAGTGCGGCCGAGGCGGGACATCGTCATCGCCTTCACCGCCGACGAGGAGGCCAGCGCCGAGGACGGCTCGGGGTTCCTCGCCGACCGGCACGCCCCGCTCTTCGAGGGCTGCACGGAAGGCATCAGCGAGTCGGGCGCCTTCACCTTCCACGACGGGCGCGGCAACCAGCTCTACCCGATCGCGGCGGGGGAGCGCGGCACGGGCTGGCTCAAGCTGACCGCGCGCGGCAAGGCGGGCCACGGCTCCAAGGTCAACCGCGCCAACGCCGTGAGCAGACTGGCCGCCGCCATCGCCCGCATCGGCGAGCACCGCTGGCCGGTGCGGATCACCCCGACCGTGCGCGCCTCACTCGTCGAACTCGCCGCGCTCTACGGCCTCGAACCCGACCCCGAGGCACCCGGCTTCGACGTCGACGCGTTCCTGGAGAAGCTCGGCCCGACCGCCGCGCTCGTCGAGGCGACCGTCCGCAACAGCGCCAACCCGACGATGCTCCAGTCGGGTTACAAGGTCAATGTGATCCCTGGGGAGGCCGTGGCCTACGTCGACGGCCGCTTTCTGCCCGGCGGCGAGGAAGAGTTCCGCCACACGCTTGACCTGCTCACAGGCCCTGACGTCGACTGGGAGTTCCACCACCGCGAGGTGGCGCTCCAGGCGCCGGTCCACTCGTCGACGTACGCGAAAATGCGGGCGGCCGTCGAGGAGTTCGCACCCGAGGGGCACGTCGTGCCGTACTGCATGTCGGGCGGGACGGACGCCAAGCAGTTCTCGCGGCTCGGCATCACCGGCTACGGCTTCTCGCCGCTGAGGACACCGGAGGGCTTCGACTACCAGGCGCTCTTCCACGGAGTCGACGAGTGCGTCCCCGTCGACGCGCTGCACTTCGGCGTCCGTGTCCTCGACCGCTTTCTGCGCACGGCCTAGGAAAAATGGGGGAAGTAAAGGACATGATGCAGACCCGGCCGTACGGATCATGGCCGTCGCCGATCGACGCCGAGCTGGCCGCCACCCACGACGGCGCTCCGGGGTACGTGGGCTTCGTCGGCGCCGAGGCGTGGTGGACCGAGCCGAGGCCCATCGAGGGCGGGCGCCGCGCGCTGGTGCGGCGGCTGCCCGACGGCGAGGAGCGCTCGGTGCTGCCCGCGCCGTGGAACGTGCGCAGCCGCCTCGTCGAGTACGGCGGCCGCCCCTGGGCCGGGGCCGACCGTCCCGAGGGCCCGCTGCTCGTCTTCGTGAACTTCACCGACCAGCGTCTGTACGCGTACGAGCCCGACGCCCCGGACGCCGTGCCCCGCGCGCTGACCCCGCTCTCGTCCGTGGGGGGCGGACTGCGCTGGGCCGACCCGGTGCCGCGCCCCGAGAGCGGTGAAGTCTGGTGTGTCCTCGAGGAGTTCACCGGCGAGGCGCCAACCGACGTGCGCCGGGTCATCGCCGCGGTGCCGCTCGACGGGTCGGCGGCCGAGGACCGCGCCGCCGTGCGTGAACTGTCCGACGGCGCCCACCGGTTCGTCACCGGGCCCCGCGTCTCCCCGGACGGCGCCCGCGCGGCCTGGATCGCCTGGGACCACCCCCGCATGCCGTGGGACGGCACGGAGCTGATGCTCGCCGAGGTGCGCGGCGACGCCACCTTCGGCGCCGCACGCACCTTCGCGGGCGGGCCCGAGGAGTCCGTCGCACAGGTCGAATGGGCGCAGGACGGACGACTGTTGTTCTCCAGCGACCGCACCGGCTGGTGGAACCTGTACCGCGCCGCCCCCGACGACCCAGGTCACGTCCAGGCGCTGTGTCCGCGCGAGGAGGAGTTCGCGGGCCCGCTGTGGCAGGTCGGCCTCAACTGGTTCGCGCCCCTGGAGAGCGGCCTGATCGCCGTCGTGCACGGCAAGGGCGCCACCGCCCTCGGCATACTCGACCCCGAGACCGGCGAGGTCGTCGACGCGGCCGGCCCCTGGACGGAGTGGGCATCGACCCTCGCCGCGCACGGCACGCGCGTACTCGGCGTCGCCGCGAGCCCGCGCAGCGCGTACGAAGTCGTGGAACTGGACACGGGCACCGGCCACGCCCGCGTCGTCGGCGCCGCCCACGACGACCCGGTGGACCCCACGTACTACCCCGAACCCCAGATCCGCGCCTTCTCGGGCCCGGCGGGGCGCACCGTGCACGCGCACATCTACCCGCCCCACCACCCCGGCCACACCGCGTCCGACGACGAGCTGCCGCCCTACGTGGTGTGGGCGCACGGCGGCCCCACCGGCCGCTCGCCCCTCGTGCTCGACCTGGCCATCGCCTACTTCACCTCGCGCGGCATCGGCGTCGCGGAGGTCAACTACGGCGGCTCCACCGGCTACGGCCGCGCCTACCGCGACCGGCTGCGCGAGCAGTGGGGCATCGTGGACGTCGAGGACTGCGCGGCCGTCGCCCTCGCCCTCGCCGACGAGGGCACCGCGGACCGCGCCCGGCTCGCCATCCGGGGCGGCAGCGCGGGCGGCTGGACCACGGCCGTCTCGCTGACCACCACCGACGTGTACGCCTGCGGGACGATCATCTATCCGGTGCTCGACCTCGCCGCGTTCGCCTCCGGGGAGACCCACGACCTCGAATCGCGCTACCTGGACTCGCTCGTCGGACCGCTCGACGAGGTGCCCGGGCGGTACGGGGAGCGTTCCCCGCTGGAGCACGCCGACCGCGTCACCGTCCCCTTCCTGCTCCTGCAAGGGCTCGACGACGTGGTCTGCCCGCCCGCGCAGTCCGAGCGGTTCCTCGCCCGGCTGGAGGGGAGCGGCATCCCGCACGCCTACCTCGCCTTCGAGGGCGAGGGGCACGGATTCCGCCGCGCCGACACGATGGTCCGCGCCCTGGAGGCCGAACTCTCCCTGTACGCCCAGGTGTTCGGGATCGATCTGGCGGGGCCCGTGCCGGCCCTGGAACTCGGCAAGTGAGGGCCCTCGCCCGGCCCGCGCGCCTCATACCCGGCGCGCGGGTGGCCGTCGTGGCGCCGAGCGGACCCGTCCCGCCGGACCGGCTCGAAGCGGGCCTCGACATCCTGCGCGGCTGGGACCTGGAACCCTTCGCCATGCCCCATGTGCGCGATGTGCACCGGGAGTTCGGCTACCTCGCCGGGAGCGACGCCGACCGCGCCCGTGACCTGGAACGGGCGTGGTGCGACCCGTCCGTGGCCGCCGTGTTCTGCGCACGCGGCGGGTACGGCGTCCAGCGCATGGTGGACCTCGTCGACTGGGCCGCGATGCGGGACGCGACCCGGACGGCCGGGCCCAAGGTGTTCCTCGGCTACAGCGACATCACCGCGCTGCACGAGGCGTTCGCCACCCGCCTCGGCCTCGCGACCCTGCACGGCCCGATGACCGCGGCGGTGGACTTCCTCAAGAACGCGGCGGCACAGGAGCACCTGCGCACCACCCTGTTCACCCCGGAGGCCGCCCAGGTCATCACCGCGCCGCGGCACGCGAGGGCGCTCGTCGGCGGCCGCGCCCGGGGCGTCACGCTCGGCGGCTGCGTCTCCCTGCTCGCCTCCGATCTCGGCACACCGGGCGCGCGGACGTCCGCGCGCGGCGGCCTGCTCTTCCTCGAGGACATCGGCGAGGAGCCGTACCGCCTGGACCGGACCCTCACCCAGCTCCTGCGCTCCCGCTGGCTGGAGGGCGTCGCCGGGATCGTGCTCGGCTCGTGGCAGGAGTGCGGCCCCTACGACGAGGTGCGGGCGCTCTTCGCCGACCGGCTCGGCGGGCTCGGCGTGCCCGTGGCCGAGGAGTTAGGGTTCGGGCACTGCGACGGGGCGCTGACCGTGCCGTTCGGGGTGCCGGGGCAGCTGGACGCGGACGCGGGCACGGTGACGCTGGACGTACCGGCGCTTGTCTGACGCGCGCCGACCGCCATCCGCAGGCCTTCGGGGCGGGCCCCTGCACGGAATCTCCCGACAGAAACCGCCGTCACGGCCGTTGACCGTGCTCTGACACGTGTCACACCATGAGCGGGGCCGGTACTACCAGTCGGTAGCCCTCAGCGTGGAGGTTCCCTTGTCCCGTCGCCGTGCCCTGACCCTCGCCGCAGCGGCAGCGCTCGCCGCGCCGCTCGCCGTCGCCGCGCCCGCCCCCGCGAACGCCTCCGCGGATGCCTCCGCCGCCGGAGCGGGGGGCGAATTCACCGTCACCGCGCTGAAGTTCACCGTCGAGGCGGGCGGCCGCAGCTGCACGGTCGACGCCGACCTGTACCGCCCCGCCGGGGTGGACGCCGCGCACCCCGCGCCCGCGGTGCTCTCCACCAACGGCTTCGGCGGCAGCAAGTCCGACGCGTCGACCGCCGCGGCCGGCAAGGCCTTCGCGGCGCGCGGCTATGTCGGGCTCGTCTACTCGGGCCTCGGCTTCGGCAAGTCCGGGTGCCTGATATCGCTCGACGACCCGCGGATCGACGGCAAGGCCGCCTCCGCCCTCGTCGACTTCCTCGCGGGTGAACGCGCCGCCGACGACGGCACGAAGGTGGACTACGTCACCGCCGACGGCGAGGGCGACCCGCGCGTCGGCATGATCGGCGGCTCCTACGGCGGGGCGATCCAGCTGGCGACCGCCGCCGTGGACCACCGCGTCGACGCCCTCGTACCGATGATCACCTGGCACGACCTGGCGTACTCCCTCGACCCGAACAACGCCGCCGACCGCGAGGTGCCCGGCGCCGCCAAGTGGCAGTGGATGAACGGCTTCTACCTCATCGGCGAGGGCCAGCCGCTGCTCGTCCCCAACCTCGACCCGTCCCGCATCAACCGGCTGGACTGCCTGCACTTCGTCACCAAGGCCTGCGAGACGATCCGCACCCTCAACTCCGGCCGCTATCCGGCGGACCGGACGAAGGAACTCCAGGAGTTCGCGCGCGGCGTCTCCCCGGTGTCGTATCTGAGCGAGGTGAAGGCGCCGACGCTCCTCGTGCAGGGCCAGGCCGACAGCCTCTTCAACCTCAACGAGGCCGAGGCGACGTACAAGACGCTCAAGGCGCAGGGCACCCCGGCGAAGATGATCTGGCAGTCCTGGGGCCACAGCGGCGGCGTGCGGGACGCGGCGTCGGGCGAACTGAACCTGGAAGCGGGGAACTTGGAGTCGTCGTACGTCGGCCGGCGCATCCTCGCCTGGTTCGACCGCTACCTCCACCTGAAGAAGGACGTCGACACCGGCCCCGCCTTCGCGTACTACCGCGACTGGATCGACGACCCGGCCCATACGTACGCGACCGCGTCCCAGCCGCCCGCCCTCAACCGCAAGCTGTACCTCTCCGGAGACGGCAAGCTCGTCGACGACCGCGCGAAGGTGGCGCGCGGCAGCCGCGAGTACCGCAACTGGCTGATCCCCACGAGCCATTCGGAGTCCTCGCTCGCCGGCATGCTCGGTCTGCCCGACCCCGCCCCGTACGACACCAAGGGCACCTACCTCGACTGGACGACCGAACCCTTCACCGACGCGGTGGACGTGGCCGGCGCCCCGAAGGCGACCCTGAAGGTGCGCTCGCCGCGGACCGAGCGCGTGCAGCACTCCGGGGACGCGGCCGACAAGCTGGTCCTCTTCGCCAAGCTGTACGACGTCGCGCCGGACGGCACGAAGACCCTGGTCCACCGGCTCGTCTCGCCCGTGCGGGTACCGGACGTGACGAAGCCGTTCACCGTCTCGCTGCCGGGCATCGTGCACCGCTACGAGAAGGGCCACCGGCTGCGCTTCGTGGTGGCGGCGAGCGACGGGGCGTACCTCGGCAACAAGGGCGTCAAGCCGGTCACGGTCACCAGCGAGCCCCGGGACACCGGCGTCCTGGAGCTGCCCGTGGTCGGCCGCTGACGTCACCCGCATGGCCCACCGCCCCACCCCGGAGGCACACCCACCGCGCGCGAACCCGGTCCGGCCGCCCATGCTGGTGCCGGGGGAGGCCGGACGTACCTCCGACGGAAGGGTCCACATCATGAGCCCCAACACCTCCACGGGCGGCTCGAGGAGCCGCGGCACGGGCGGCGGGCTGATGACACCCGGCAGGGTCGCCGTCGCCGCCGTCGCCGTCCTCACCCTGGTCTTCATCTTCGAGAACACCCGCAGCACCAAGATCCGGCTGCTGATCCCCGAGGTGACCATGCCGCTGTGGATGGCCCTGCTCGGCACGGGACTGATCGGCGCCCTGTGCGGGGCCTACTTCATCGGGCGGCGCAAGTGAGGGCGCGGTTCCGGCGGACGGGCGTGATCGCGGGCGGCGCGCTCGCCGCGACCGTCATGACCGTCACCACCGCGACGGCGGCGGGCCCGCCGATGCCGGAGTTCCGGGGGCGGGGCCTGGCGCACGTCTTCTCGACGCTCGACTACCGCACCCGCGTCGACGTCCATGACGTCAGCGGCTACCACCGCACCGTGCTGTGGCCCCTCAACTGGAAGGTGTGCTCCCAGTCCCCGGCCGCGGGCCGCCCGCTCAACGGGCAGGCGGTCACGATCGGCGTCGTGAAGAAGAGCGAGCGGTGCCCCGGCAAATGACCCCAAGGCCAGCCCGCCCCGCCGCCCGGATAACGTGACCCGATGCCCGACAGCACCACATATCTCGCCGAAGGCCCCCGCGTGGGCATACGCCACTTCGCCGCCGCGGACTCCGCCGAGTTCACCGCCCGTACGCGCGAGAGCCGCGAGCTGCACCGGCCCTGGCTCTTCCCGCCCGCCTCGGACGACACCTATCGCGCGTACGCTGCGGCGCTGCACGACGATCCGGCCAGAGCGGGCTTCCTCGTGTGCGAGCGCGACAGCGGGGCCATCGCCGGATTCATCAACATCAACAACATCGTCCGGGGCGGCTTCCGCAGCGGGGCCCTCGGCTACGGCGCGTTCGCGCACGCCGCGGGGCGGGGTCTCATGAGGGAAGGGCTCGGGCTCGTCATGGCCCACGCCTTCGGGGAGCTGGGGCTGCACCGCCTCGAGGCCAACATCCAGCCGGGCAACGCGCCTTCGATCGCCCTCGTGCGCGGCCGGGGCTTCCGCCTGGAGGGCTTCTCGCCGGACTTCCTCTACGTCGACGGGGCCTGGCGCGACCACGAACGCTGGGCCGTCACCGCCGAGATGGTGCCGGAGGCGGACGGCTCAGCGGCGTGACGGCTTGCGGTTGATCTTCATGGTGTCCATGTCCGTCACCGTCGACCGCAGCTCCCGGAAGCCGTGGCCCGCCTCCCTCAGCCGCGTCTCGGCCATCTCCTCGGCGAGCGCCCCCGCCATCTCCTCGCCGTCCTCGGCGTCCGAGAGCAGTTCGTAGCGGAGCGAGAAGTGCTTGAGCGCGCGGTCGTAGGTGAGGGTGCCCTCGGGGGTGAACTTCATCTGGGTGAGGCCGTGTTCGTCGACCTCCGCGAGGAGCGCCGCGCGGGACGCGTCCGTCAGCTCGTCCCAGGTGCCCCGGACGATCACTCGGTAGGTGTGCTGCGTGCTCATGTCCTCGCGCTCTTCTCTCTCGCTTGCGGGCCCACGGCCGAAGGCGGCCGTCGAAAGATCCAGCGTACGGCGCCTTTCGAAGACGCGGCGTACGGCGCCTCCGAGGGCGGCGTCCTTGGGAGGTCTTTGCGCAATCCTGACCCGAAGGCCCCCTGGGCGGCGCCTCCGTGACCGTGTTGCATGGTGATCGTGAAGACCACCGTGCGCCGTGACGAACTGACCCTGCC
>NZ_WMBF01000217.1:0-10279 GCF_019400875.1 Streptomyces anatolicus
GGGCCACCCCGGCCCCTGCGTTACCCCTACCGGTCCACGCTCAGCAGTGGTAGCGAGCCACACGGATGACGATCTCCTTGTCGGTCTCCTGCCATCACCGTCGGCTTGCTCCCACAGTGGACGGGCAGGCGTCGGCCGTCGAGGCCGGTGTGCGATGCCCACTACTGGGGGCTACAACCGCCCGAGCCAGGTTCAGCTCCAACTCCGCTAGCCAGGGGGGTTGTTGTCCCGATCAGGGTCGCGTCTCGTGAGATAGGCTTTTACTGCTGCGCACCTTCCCGGAGGGTACAAGGCGGAGTCCACGGTTCAGTCCAGTGGCTGTGAGTGACGAATGGGACGGATGCCCGGTAGGGCGGTCCTACCGTTCCGAACTCACACCATGGAGTGGGCCTTTATGGAACCGGTCGAGTACAAGCCTGCGCGTCGTCCCTGGATCCGCGAGATCCTGGCCGGCGCCGCCGCGAGCATGCTCTCCAACCTCGTGTGGGAGGCACTGGCGGTGGCAGCGCGCCACCTCATCTGAGGCAGGCATGTGGCGGGCCCGGTGAGCCCGCCACTCTTCGGCCCATCTCGCTTCCGCCACACGACGAAATTCCTTCAGAAGAGCAGTTCCTGCCCTGGAGGGGTGTCGTTTCCCTTCCTCTTCGGGCTGGGGAGATGCGGTATACGCGCCTCGGCAGGGAGGTTTTCCCACGTGGGCCGCAGGCCGTGTATCTGCACGTCACCTACGCAGCTCTTGAGGTACGTCTGTGTCTCCTCATCCGTGGAGTACAGCACCGTCGCCCGGCTCGCCCTGGTCATGAGCACGTGGTACGCGTGCCGAACACATCGCGCGAACTCCTCCTCCTTTTCTTCCTCACTTCCCGTCCCTTCGCGGAGCTTCATGTCGAAGGAACCGGGCACTTTGACACGTTTGACCTTTCTTTCCGGGTCCTCACATGGCTGCCCCTTGCGGTAGACCCAGCGGTCGCCGCGTCTCACCATGTCCTCGCCGAGGATCACCCCGCACCAGTCCCACTCAAGGCCCTGGGCCGTGTACACGCAGCCGATCTGGTTGATGCCGAACGGGTGCACCGCCCATTTCGTGGACGGGGGCACCGCTCCGTTCTCGCGGAAGGAGTCGCCTTTGGCGTTCCAGGGTCGGTGCCAGTCACCGATCCGAACGTCTGCCTCGAGCCGCCCGGCCTTCCCCTTTCCCACCGGCTCGGTCCACGGCCAACAGAAGCCGGCCACCATGCGAGCCGTCGCTCCCGCCTGTGCCTCCGTCCTGATGATGTACTCGAGTTCCTCTGGGCTCTCGGCCACCTCGACATGCATCAGACCGTCGGGGGTCCACTCGGTGGTTCCTGTCTCGATGTCGAGGACAGCCCGTACCCAGCGGATGTAGGCGTCGCTGCCCCCGCAGCGCCATTCCTCCCTGAGTCCATAGTGGAGTGGAGTGATCCCCCGTGCTCTTGCGGCTTCCTCGATCAGGCTCACCGTTCCGACTTCCTTGGGTCGCACGGACTGACTCTCATCGAGAAAGAACACCGTGAGGCGGGAGGCATCGAGCAGATCGTCCACCTGAGGCTGCTTGCCCGACTTCTCCTCCCGGCGGTACATGTCGATGGTTCGCTCTCTCAAGCGATGCGCCTCGTCGCAGATGAGGACGTCCAAAGGAGGGTCCGGGGGTGTCACGAAGTGGCTGAAGTAGGCGAATCTCTTCTTGAACTCCTTGTCGGTGTAGCCCACCTGCTCTTGGAGCGCCCCGTTGAAGGCGCGGCTGCCGCTGGCGTACTTCACCGTTTTCCCGGCTGCCTCGAAATCGGCCCTGAGCTGTAGACCCACGGCGCTCTTTCCGGTACCTGCACCGCCCGTCACGATGAACACTGCTCGTTCGTCGTTCGGTGGCGGTGCGGGCTGACGCGGATCGCCGAAAACCAGAGCGGCCCGTTCCAGAACACCCGCCGCCACTTTCTTCTGCTGTCCGCGCAACGTGAACACCGTGTCCTCCCCACGAGATCTGATCATCGCGTCGAGAAGCGGCGTGTTGCGCAGGTTCATGAACCGTAGGAGTTGCTCGGCCTCGGAAGCTGCGCCATCCTCCGCGAAATGCCGTCGCAAGTCCACAAGGAGCAGATCGCGGCTGTCGCGGGTGTACACACGCTCATACGCTCCGGTCGGCGCCAAGGTATTGAGCAGCGGTCGAACCGAGTCATCGGTGGCATTGTGCAGATACGCGAATCCACCGCATTCGACCGTGATGCCACGCAGAGGCCCCTGGTCTCCAGTGAACAATTGGTAGGAGTTCCTGAGTTGCAACGCAGGATGCTTTTTGTGCCTCTTGAACCCCGGCACACTCACGAGCTCTGCGATGGCGGCTTCAACCTGCGTCACCATTGACCACCGCTTCAGCTCAACGAGTTGGAACGACGGCAGACGCGTCTCCGGGTGCCGGCCCACGAGCACGACATCGATGAGGGACGGCTCCCCCTTCTTCGGTTCGTCGACCGTCGCCGCGCACTCGACGACCATCTCGACGTTGCCCCGCTCCGCCTCAACCAGGTCTTCCGCCAATTTGACCAAGCTCTCGGCCCATGCCTCCCGTTCCGTATCGGACACATCGTGTCCTCGGAAGTACCGGTATCGCGCAGCGAGATGCGGCACCATCCGCCGCCGCGAGTTCAGAGTAAGCAGGTCCTGCGCAGACAGCCTCAGCAGGAGCATGGACACGAGGTGGTTCCCCCAGGGCACGAGTGACTCGTGCGGGTGGGGGCGTGTCCTCGTGGAGGAAGCCCGTCGGGCCGCAATTGCTATGAGTGATCTTAGGGAGCACGACAGATCACGCGCACTCCCCCACCGGCTCACGGCATGTCAGCGGCAAGTTGGCGAAAAAGCTGCGCGTTCAGGCCGGTCGCTCACGCCGCGACAGCCACACTCCGCCCGGCACCCAACAGTTCACGCAGTTTCTCCTGCGTCTCTCGATCCGTGGAGTAGACGACCGTGCCGACCATCCCGCGGGTCAGCAACACCTTGTACGTGTTGCGGATCAGACGATCCACATCGGTGTCCGGGGTAGAGCGTTTGAACACCGGATCCTTGGAGGCCGTACGGTCCGTCACCCACCGGTCCCCGCGCCACACCAGGTCGGGGCCGATGATGACGCCGGACCAGTCGTACTCGAAGCCCTGGGCGGTGTAGACGCAACCGATCTGACCGAAGCCCGCCGGGTCCGTCGCCCACAGGGCGGATGGCGGTGCGCCGGAGACGGAGCGGTCGCCGCGCAGGTTCCAGGGGCGCGCCCAGGCGCCGATCCTCACGTCTGCCGGAAGGGGCTGTCCCGGCTTGGGTTCCGGGGACCACTGCCAGCAGTAACCGGCTGACATGCGAGCGCTATAGCGCTCTCCGCGGCGGCCGTCCAGGAAGCATTCCATCTCTTCCGGGCTGTCGGCCAACAGGAGTTGCATGCGGTCATCCGGGTCCCACACCACCGGGCCGCCGGGCTCCAGCCCCAGAAGCCGTACCACCCAGCGCAGGTAAGCATCGCTGCCTCCGCACCGGAATTGACTTTCCAGCCTTACGACGGAGCAGTTCAGCCCCCTGCGTGCCGCCGCGGCTCGAATGTCTTCCACCGTTCCCATCTCGCCCGGGCGTACGACCTGGTGCTCGTCGAGCAGGAAGACCGGCACTTGGGCCACGTCTATCAGTTCGTCGATCTGCCGCTTGCCGTTCCGGCGTGCGGCCGGCGTGTACCGGTTGGCGGATGTCTCACGAATGCGGTGGGCCTCATCGCAGACCAGGACGTCGAGGCTGTTCTTCTCCGTCGTCATGAAGCTGTTGAAGTACTTGAAGAGATCCTGCACTTCGCGTTTCCTGGCACCCGCGACCTTGCGCATCGTCTTGGTGAAGGACTGGGACCCGGTCGCGTGCAGGGCCGGGGTGCCTCGCCGGTACAACTCGCCGAGCAGGGAGAGCGCGATGACGCTCTTGCCGGTGCCAGGACCACCGGTGATGACCAGGACTTCCTTGTGGTCGGAGTGCTGAGCCTTGCGTACCGCGTTGAGGACCTTGCGGTAGGCGACCTGCTGTTCGTCGAGGAGCACGAACTGCTCCCTCTCGCGGACTTCCTGAGCCGCGACCGCCATCAGCTGCTTCGAGGGGACCGTCTTGCCCGCGAGCAGCGCGTCAGCGGCTGCTGCGCCCGGATGCTCAGGGCTGAACCGGGCACGGAGATAGTCGATGAACCCCCCACGGGTGTCGCCCGCGAACAACTGGCCCCACTGGTCGGACTCGATCTCGCGCAGTGCGGCCACATCGAACTCGGTCGCGTTATGCAGGAAGGCCACTCCCCCGGCCCTCTCCGGGTGGCCGGCGACAGCGCCGTTGAAGTTCACGAGGTACTCGCAGTAGCGGCGCACCTGCTCGATGGGGTTGAGGACCGGCTGAGTATAGGAAGCGACGTGGCAGAGGGCCGGGTCGTCCTCGTCCGGGAACACATCGCTCCACTGCTTGAGCTCCACCACGAGATAGGAGGGGTCGCCCGTGCGCGGGTGGATCCCGGCGAGAACCGCGTCAGCCCGCTTGCTGTTCATCGGGAGCGCGTACTCGAGCATGACCTCCACGTCACCGAGTCCCGCGTCATTGAGCGCTGCGACCAGCTCGGGGATGCTCCGCTCCCAGGACCGCGCCTCCGAGGAAGAGGGCTGGTAGCCGTGCCTGCGGGTGAATTGTTCGGTGAGGTGGAGATAGAGCGAACTGTCGAGCGCCATGACGGCGATCGTTTTCGCGGAAGCGCGGAACAACAAGGACTTCCCCCGGGCAGCACGAATTAGATCGTGCGGGTGGGGGCATGTCCTTCGAGACTCCACGAGGTGGAGCGGAAGCCCGTCGGGCCGCATAGACGACGTGTTCGAGGGTACCTGGCGGTATCGACTGTCGTACCGGTGGTCGCATCAGCAGCACGCGTAGCGCTTGGGGCCTGGGATCCTCTGCGGGTACACATCATGATCCGACCTCGACAACGCGGGAATGCGCGGCGGCAGGAGAGTCGGGCTCTACGCCGGGTTCTGTCCCAGCACCGTCCCCCTCCACATCCCGGCACAATCCCAGCACGGGAAGAACAAAGGGCCCGACCCCAAAGAGTCGAGCCCCTTCTGACCTGCACGTTCGCCAGATCAGCGAGGTGGTGTCAAGTCGTCCGCTACACGTTGAAGCGGAACTCCACCACATCCCCGTCCTGCATCACATACTCCTTGCCCTCCATGCGCGCCTTGCCCGCCGCGCGGGCGTCGGCTACCGAACCCGTTTCGACCAGGTCGGCGAAGGAGATCACCTCGGCCTTGATGAAGCCCTTCTGGAAGTCCGTGTGGATGACGCCCGCCGCCTCAGGGGCCGTCGCGCCCTTCTTGATGGTCCAGGCTCGGGATTCCTTGGGGCCTGCCGTGAGGTAGGTCTGGAGGCCCAGGGTGCGGAAGCCGGCGTGGGCCAGGGTGGCGAGGCCGGGTTCTTCCTGGCCCACGGACTGGAGGAGTTCGAGGGCCTCCTCGTCGTCCAGCTCGGCGAGGTCCGCCTCCAGCTTGGCGTTGAGGAAGATCGCCTCGGCAGGGGCGACCAGCGCGCGCTGCTCGGCCTTGAAGTCGTCGTCCGTCAGCTCGTCCTCGTCCACGTTGAAGACGTAGAGGAAGGGCTTGGTGGTGAGCAGGTGCAGGTCGTGGAGGAGCTCCGAGCGCTCGGAGCCCTGGACGACGCCCTGGGAGAAGAGCGTGTCACCGCGCTCCAGGATCTCCTTGGCCTCCTCCACCGCCTTCACCTTCGGCGCGATGTCCTTCTTGATGCGCGACTCCTTCTGGAGGCGCGGCAGGACCTTCTCGATGGTCTGGAGGTCGGCGAGGATCAGCTCGGTGTTGATCGTCTCGATGTCGTCCTTGGGCGAGACCTTGCCGTCGACGTGGACGACGTTCTCGTCCTTGAAGGCGCGGATGACCTGGCAGATCGCGTCCGACTCGCGGATGTTCGCGAGGAACTTGTTGCCGAGGCCCTCGCCCTCGCTCGCGCCGCGCACGATGCCCGCGATGTCGACGAAGTCGACCGTGGCGGGGAGCACCTTCTGCGACGAGAAGATCTCGGCCAGCTTCGTCAGGCGGGGGTCGGGGACGCCGACCACGCCCACGTTCGGCTCGATCGTGGCGAACGGGTAGTTGGCCGCCAGCACGTCGTTCTTGGTCAGGGCGTTGAACAGGGTCGACTTGCCGACATTGGGCAGACCGACGATTCCGATCGTGAGCGACACGTTGCGACTTCCCGTACGTCAGGGCTGGGTGGGGTGGTCCCCTCGTACCCGCGCTTCGTGCGTGCGCTTCGTACGTGGGCCGATCCACCAGTCTACGGCGTGCCGCCGGCTGCCCCTCCGGACGGCTGTCCGCCCGGCCGTCTCCCTGTCGAACGCATGGCCAAGGTCACCCAAAGGGCGTGTCCCGCGACTGATTCCGCGCCGGGGCCGACCTAGGTTGGTCCAGTGGAGCAACACAGGACGCGTCCCTCTCAGTCCGAGCCGAAGGCCGCCGCGGGAGCCCGGCCCCGCCGGACCGCGCCGCTGCCCCCGCAGGGCAGGGCGGCCGGGTCCGGCACCGTGTACCGGGCCGCGGCCCGTCCGCGCCGGCCCGTCCCGCCGTTCGTGCGGGCGCTGCGCCGCTCCCCGCTCTACCGCAGGCTGCGGCAGATGCCGAACCCGCGCCTGACGGGGCTCGGCAGCGGCCTGTTCTGCGCGGCCGTGATGTTCCTGTTCGCCTGTCTGCTGCGGCTGCTCTTCGGCAGTTCCCTCGTCGCGTACGGCGTACTCTTCGTGCCCGTCGCCGCGCTCACCGCGCTGTGGGTGCGCCCGGCCGACCTGGTCACCGCCCCGGTGGCCGTGCCGATCTCCTTCGCCGCCGGGATCCTGCCGATCTCCGGTGGCACCGGCGGGTTCGGCGGCCAGGTCATGGGGCTCGTCACCTCGCTGGCGCTGCACGCGGGATGGCTCTACGGAGGCACACTCGTCGCCGGAGTGATCGTGACCGTCCGCAAGGCCCGGCTCATGACCCAGCGGCGCAGGCAGCCGCGCCCCGCCCAGCCCCGTCAGCCGGGCGGCGGGAAACGCGTCCCCGCCGCCTGATCCAGCCGGCCCGGCACCGACGAGGGCTACGCCTTGCCGTCCGCCGCCATCGCCGCGCCCACGATGCCCGCGTTGTTCTGCAGCTGCGCCGGGACGATCTCCGCCGAGATGCCCTCGATCAGCGGCAGGAACTTGTGCGCCTTGCGGCTCACCCCGCCGCCGATGATGAACAGCTCCGGCGAGAAGAGCATCTCCACGTGCGCGAGGTACTTCTCCACGCGCCGCGCCCAGTGCTCCCAGGTCAGGTCCTCGTCCTCGCGCGCCTTGGAGGAGGCCTTCTTCTCCGCGTCGTGGCCGTTCAGCTCCAGGTGGCCCAGCTCGGTGTTGGGCACCAGGCGGCCGCCGGTGAACAGGGCGCTGCCGATGCCCGTGCCGAGGGTGAGCATCAGGACCGTGCCCGTACGCCCCTTGCCCGCGCCGAAGTGCATCTCCGCGACGCCCGCCGCGTCCGCGTCGTTCAGGACGGTCACGGGGGCGCCGCCGAGACGGTCGGAGACCAGGGCCCGGATGTCCGTACCGATCCAGCTCTTGTCGACGTTGGCGGCCGAGCGGGCGGTGCCGTCGGTGATCACTCCGGGGAACGTGGCGCCGACGGGCCCCGTCCAGCCGAAGTGCTCCACGACCTCCCGCACGCCCTCGACCACCGCTTCCGGCGTCGCCGGATGCGGGGTCAGGACCTTGTGCCGCTCTTTCGCCAGGTCCCCACGGTCCAGGTCAACGGGAGCGCCCTTGATCCCGGATCCGCCGATGTCCACTCCGAAGATCTGCATGGCCCCCACGTTACGGGGAGGGTCAGCGCTGTGACAGCTCCGCCGGCCGGGTCACCGCTGCGACAGCTCCGCCGCCTCCGCGCGCAGGTCCCTGCGCAGCTCCTTGGGCAGCGAGAAGGTGATCGACTCCTCGGCGGTCTTCACCGTCTCCACGTCGCCGTAGCCCCGCTCGGCGAGCCATTCGATGACACCGTCGACCAGGACGTCCGGCACGGAGGCGCCCGAGGTCAGGCCGACCGTGGTGACACCCTCGAGCCAGGCCTCGTCGATTTCGTCGGCGTTGTCCACCAGGTGCGAGGCGGGGGCGCCGGCGTCGAGGGCGACCTCGACCATACGAATCGAGTTCGAGGAGTTCTTGGAGCCGACGACGATGACGAGATCGGCGTCCTCGGCGAGCTTCTTCACCGCGATCTGGCGGTTCTGCGTGGCGTAGCAGATGTCGTCGCTCGGCGGCGAGAGCAGGTTCGGGAACTTGCCCTTCAGGGCGTCGACCGTCTCCATCGTCTCGTCCACGGAGAGCGTGGTCTGGGAGAGCCATACGACCTTGTCGGGGTCGCGGACCTCGACGTTCGCCACGTCCTCGGGGCCGTCGACCAGCGTGATGTGCTCGGGCGCCTCGCCGGACGTACCGATGACCTCCTCGTGGCCCTCGTGGCCGATCAGGAGGATGTCGTAGTCCTCCTTGGCGAACCGCACCGCTTCCTTGTGGACCTTGGTGACCAGCGGGCACGTCGCGTCGATCGTCGCGAGCTTGCGCTCGGCGGCCTCCGCGTGGACGGTCGGGGCCACGCCGTGCGCCGAGAACATCACGATGGAGCCCTCGGGAACCTCCGCCGTCTCGTCGACGAAGATGGCCCCCTTCTTCTCCAGCGTCTGCACCACGTATTTGTTGTGGACGATCTCGTGGCGTACGTAGATGGGGGCCCCGTACTGCTCCAGGGCCTTCTCGACGGCGATCACGGCACGGTCCACGCCCGCGCAGTAGCCACGGGGAGCGGCGAGCAGGACACGGCGGGAGCCAGGCGTTGCAGTCATGCCTCCCATCGTAAGGCCGCGTCCTGGGCCTCCCGCATGGCCGCGTCCGGCACGTCCCGTAAGGCCGCGTCCAGCGCGTCAAAGATCGGCGGGTTGGGGAGACTGGAGGCCCTGCGTTGATCTACGGAGGCACGGAGGCACGATGTCCGGACAGTCCGCCAGTACGGGAGCCCCCTCCGAGGGGGCCGAGCGTGCCGAGACCGCCGATGGCACAGGGCTGCGGCGCAGTCTCGGCTTCCGGGACCTCGTCGTCTACGGTCTGCTCTTCATCGCCCCCATGGCGCCGGTCGGCGTCTTCGGCACGCTCGACGCGAAGTCGCACGGCGCCGTCGCCCTCGTCTATCTGATCGCCACGGTCGCGATGGCGTTCACCGCTTTCAGCTACGCGCAGATGGTGCGGGTGGTGCCCCAGGCGGGGTCCGTCTTCGCCTACGCGCGCGCGGGGCTCGGAAAGGGCCCCGGGTTCATCGCCGGGTGGATGGCAATGCTCGATTACCTGCTCATCCCGGCGGTCGCCTACCTCTTCTCCGGTATCGCCATGAACGCGCTCGTCCCCTCGGTGTCCCGGTGGGTGTGGACGGCGATCGCGGTGCTCATCACGACCGCGCTGAACCTGTGGGGGGTGCGGGCGGCGGCGCGGGTCGGTTTCGCGGTGCTCGCCATGGAGGTCGTGGTCCTGATCGTCTTCATCGTCGCGGCGGTGGTCGTACTGGTGCAGGACGGGGCGCGGCGGGAGTGGCTCTCGCCGCTGACGGGCGACGGTTCGCAGGGCGCGTTCGCTCTCTCGGCGGTGGTGGGGGCGGTGTCGATCGCCGTCCTGTCCTATCTGGGCTTCGACGCGATCGCCTCCTTCGCGGAGGAGGTGACGGGAGGGTCGGCGAAGGTCGCGCGGGCGGTGCTGTTCTGTCTGGCGCTCGCGGGTGTGCTGTTCGTCGCCCAGACGTATCTGGTGGCCCTCCTGGAGCCGCTGTCCTCCGCCGAGCTGGCCGCGGAACCGGGCAAGCAGGGGACGGCTTTCTACGATTCCGTGGACTCGGCGGCCGGGGCGTGGCTGCATGATCTGGTGGCCGTCAGCAAGGCGATCGGCGCGGCGTTCGCGGCGCTTGCGGGGCAGGCCGCGGCGGGACGATTGCTCTTCGCGATGGCGCGGGACCGGCGGCTGCCGAAGGTGCTTTCCCGGACGGACTCCGGGACGCCTCGGGTAGCGCTGCTGTGTGCGGCCGTGGTGACGCTGGTGGCGGCGGTGTGGGCGGCTCGGCGGGACGACGGGATGGACCATCTGGTGTCCGTGGTGGACATCGGGGCGCTTACGGCCTTCCTGTTGCTGCACGCGAGTGTGGTGGGG
>NZ_WMBF01000218.1:0-10267 GCF_019400875.1 Streptomyces anatolicus
CCCCGGCTCCCTGCCCGGCGGCGCCGGCGCGCCCACGCCGGGCGGCAACGTCTCGGGGGAGACGCTGACCAGCGGCATCCCCGTCGTGCCGCCCGTACAGGACAACTCCCCGTTCCCGCCCGGCACGCAGGGCGACGGGCCGATGGCGCACACCCCGCCGAAGCTGCCCGAGCCGGTGCGCTCCGACGTACCGGCCGCCCCCAAGCCCGCCCCGAAGAAGAAGGGCCGCAACAAACTGGTCCTCCTCGCGGCCCTCGCGGTCGTCGCGGCCTGCGGTGCGTACGGCGCGGGCCTGCTGATGAACCACGCGGACGTCCCGAAGGGCACCACGGTGCTCGGCGTCGACATCGGCGGCGGCACCCGCGACGAGGCCGTCAAGAAGCTCGACGACGCCCTCGGCGAGCGCGTCGCCAAGCCGCTGAAGCTGTCGGTCGCCGGTGAACAGGTCACGCTCAAGCCGGACCAGGCGGGCCTGACCCTGGACAGCCAGGCCACCGTCCGCGCGGCAGCGGGCAGCGACTACAACCCCGTATCGGTGATCGGTTCGCTCTTCGGCAACCACCGCGTCGTCGATCCGGTCATGCCCGTCGACGAGGAGAAGCTGGCGGCCGCCCTCGAGCGGGCCGCGGGCGGCTCGGGCTCGGCCAAGGAGGGCACGGTCAAGTTCGAACCCGGCAAGGCCGTCCCCGTCTACGGCAGGGTCGGCAAGGGAATCGACGCCGAGGCCTCGACGGCCGCCGTCGCGGAGGCGTACGAGAAGCAGGTGGAGACGGGCAGCGCGGGCGCGGTCCAGGTGCCGGTCACCACCCGCAAGCCGACGGTCTCCAAGGCCGAGGTCGACAAGTTCATGACCCGGTTCGCCAAGCCCGCGATGTCCGCCAACGTCACGATCAAGGCGGGCGCCAAGTCGATCCCCTTCGGCCCGGCGAGGTCCCTGCCGAAGATCCTGGAGACCAAGGTCACCGACAGCGGCACCCTCCAGCCGCACTACAACCTGGAAGAGCTGAAGAAGCTGTACGGCAACGTCTTCGACGGCATCCTCATCCAGCGCGGCAACGGCGACAAGACGCCGGTCCAGCCGACCGACGTGGCGGGCGCCATGAACAAGGCGCTGCTCGGCAAGACGCCCGCGGAGCGGATCGGCGTGATCGAGACGAACGCGAGCTAGCCGCTCCCGAGCTCGCGCTCCCCAGGTGCCGGGTCCGGCATGACAGATGTCATCCCGGACCCGGCACACACGACACTGCCCCCGTCGTCCGCCGCCGCCGACGATGGATCACATGACAGCAGTGACCTTCACAGAGGTGACCAAGAGCTACGGCGACGTCCGCGCCGTGGACGGTCTCACCCTCGACCTGCGCCCCGGCGAGACCGTGGCGCTCCTCGGGCCGAACGGCGCGGGCAAGTCCACCACCCTCGACCTGCTGCTCGGCCTGCGCCGCCCGGACAGCGGCACGGTCCGGGTCTTCGGGACCTCGCCGCGCGAGGCGATCACCGCGGGCCGGGTCGGCGCCATGCTGCAGAGCGGCGGGTTGATGGGCGAGGTCACCGTGGGCGAGCTGGTGCGGCTCGCCTGCGATCTGCACCCGAGGCCCCGCCGGGTCGGCGACGTGCTCAGCCAGGCGGGCATCGCCCAGATCGCCGACCGCAAGGTCGACAAGCTCTCCGGCGGCCAGGAGCAGCGCGTCCGCTTCGCGCTCGCCACGGCCGGCGCGAACGACCTCATCGTCCTCGACGAGCCGACGACCGGCATGGACGTCACCGCCCGCCAGGCCTTCTGGGCCACCATGCGGGAGCAGGCCGACCAGGGCCGCGCGATCCTGTTCGCCACCCACTACCTGGAAGAGGCCGACGCGATCGCCGACCGCGTCCTCGTCCTGCACCGGGGCCGCCTCCTCGCGGACGGCACCGCCGCCGAGATCAAGGCGAGGGCGGGCGCCCGCAAGGTCGCCTTCGACCTCGCCGAGATGGACGAGACGGTGACCGGACGGCTGCGGGAGCTGCCCTTCCTGACGGCACTGGACGTCTCGGGCCACACGGTCCGCCTCCAGTCCGCCGACGCCGACGCCACCGTGCACGCGCTGTACGGACTCGGCCTGTACCCCCACAACCTCGAAGTCGCCGGGCTCGGCCTTGAGCAGGCGTTCGTGGCGATCACCGAGGCCGAGGAGGCCAGGACCCGATGACGAACACTCTTGCCTCACGCGGCCTGATCAAGCTGGAGATCACCCGCGCCCTGCGCAACCGCAAGTTCCTCTTCTTCTCCGTGGTCTATCCGGTCCTGCTCTTCGTGATCGTCTCGAACACCCAGGGCGGCGTCCCCGACTCCGGACTGTCGCTCTCCGCGTACATGATGGTCTCGATGGCGTCCTTCGGCGCCCTCACCGCCGTCCTGATGGGCAACAGCGAGCGCATCGCGAAGGAGCGGGAGAGCGGCTGGGTCCGCCAGCTGCGCCTGACGCCCCTGCCCGGGCGCGGTTACGTGCTCGCGAAGACCGCGAGCGCCGCGGTGGTGAGCCTGCCCTCGATCCTCGTGGTCTTCGCGGTCGCCGCGCTCTTCAAGGACGTCCGCTTCGCGGCCTGGCAGTGGCTGGCGCTGAGCGGTGCGATCTGGGCGGGCAGCCTCTGCTTCGCGGCGCTCGGCGTCGCCATCGGCTACCTCGCGTCCGGTGACACGGTCCGCCCGATCACGATGATCGTCTACTTCGGGCTCTCCCTCCTCGGCGGCCTGTGGATGCCCGCGACGACGTTCCCGCAGTGGCTCCAGGACGTGGCGTCCTGGCTGCCCACGCACGCGTACGCTGCCGTCGGGCAGGCCATCGAACTGGGTGGTGCCCCGCACGCGAAGGACGTCATCCTGCTGGCCGCCTACTTCCTCCTCTTCGCGGGCGGCGCGGCCTGGCTGTACCGGAAGGACACCCTGAAGGCGTGAGCAAGACCCCCCGCGCCGAGGCCCCCCGCGCCAAGGACCCGCGCGACACCACCCGCCTCGAACTGGCCCAGCCGCTGCTCACCTTCGGGCAGCCCGTCCTCGACCGCCGCCAGATCCTCGCCAAGGCGCTGTGGATCGGCATCTGGCTGGTGTTCCTGGCGAGCCCCGTACGTGACCTGGTGACGGCCGAGCGCTCCGGCGCGGCCACGCTCCTCGGCTCCCTGGGCCTGGCCGCCTTCGTCGCCTGCTACCTCTCGCTCGTCTTCCGGTACACCGTGCGGGTGCTCGACTGGCGTGTGGTGTACGTGTCGTTCGCGGCGCAGCTCACCCTCGCCGTGCTCCTCGCGCTCGCCTTCGGCACCAACTGGCTCGGCCTTTTCGTGTACGTCTCCGTCTCCGCGGGCGCGGTGCTGCCGCTGCGGTACGCGGTCCGCGTCATCCCCGCGGTCACGGCCGTGCAGGTCGCCGTGGGCCTGCGCACGGACAGCCTCCAGGACCTGCTCGGCAACCTCGCCGTGCTCAGCCTCCTCATCGGGTTCGCGATGAGCGGCGTACGCCAGCTGATCCGTACGACGGTCCAGCTCCGGCAGGCACGGGCCACCGTCGCCCAGCTCGCCGCCAACGAGGAACGGCTGCGGCTCGCCAGGGACCTGCACGACCTGCTCGGCCACTCCCTCTCCCTGATCACCCTCAAGAGCGAGCTGGCCGGGCGGATGCTCCCCGCCCACCCCGAGAAGGCGGCGAAGGAGGTGGCCGACATCGAGCAGGTCAGCCGCCAGGCCCTGGTGGACGTGCGCGAGGCGGTCTCCGGCTACCGCAGGCGCACCCTGGCCGGCGAGCTCGCCGGGGCGCGCACGGCGCTGACCGCGGCGGGCATCGACGCCGACGTGCCGCTCCAGGCGCCCGACGGACTCCCGGACGAGCAGGGCGAGGCGGCGCTCGCCTGGGCGCTGCGGGAGGCCGTGACCAACGTCGTACGGCACAGCTCCGCCCGGCGCTGCACGGTGGCGTTCACGGCCCGCCAGACCCTGGCGGGACCGGTGCTCGAACTCTCCGTGGAGGACGACGGCACGGGCGGCTCGGGCGCGGCGCCGGGCAACGGCCTGACGGGCCTGACCGAGCGCGTGGAGGCGGTCGGCGGGACCCTGGAGGCGGGCCCGGCAGGTCCGGCGGGCTCGGCGGGCGCGCGCGGCTTCCGCCTGACGGCCCGCGTCCCGCTGTCCGGGACGGCCATAGGATCCCCCTCATGAGCAGCGAGAACGGCCACGGGGCGGCAGCGGGCGGCGACGGTGTGATCAGGGTGCTGCTCGCCGAGGACCAGTCGATGGTCCGCGAGGCACTCGCCGCCCTGCTCGGCCTGGAGCCCGACATCGACGTGGTCGCCCAGGTGGCGCGCGGCGACGAGGTGCTGGCGGCGGCGCGCGCGCACGACGTGGACGTGGCGCTGCTCGACATCGAGATGCCCGGATGCACGGGCATCGAGGCCGCGGCCGAACTGCGCGCCGCCCGCCCCGGCGTGAAGGTCGTCATCCTCACCACCTTCGGCCGCCCCGGCTATCTGCGCAGCGCCATGGAGTCCGGTGCCCACGCCTTCCTGGTCAAGGACGCCCCGGCCGCCCAGCTCGCCGCGGCGGTGCGCAAGGTCCTCGCGGGGGAGCGGGTCATCGACCCCGCCCTGGCGGCGGCCGCACTCGCGGAGGGCGCGAACCCCCTGACGGACCGCGAGCGCGAGGTCCTGCGCGCGGCGGCGGGCGGTGCCACCAACGCCGAACTCGCCGCGTCCCTGCACCTCTCCCAGGGCACGGTCCGCAACTACCTCTCGACGGCGATCCAGAAGCTCGCCGTCCGCAACCGCGCGGAGGCGGTCAGCACCGCCCGCGACAAGGGCTGGCTCTGACCGGCGAGAAGAATGGGCTCTCTCAGTTGAGCAGCGCCCGCGCCTCCCGCGCCTGCCACCGCACCCGCTCGGCCGTCGCCGCGTCCTGCCCCGCGACGTCGTCGGCGTACGCGTCGAGCTCCCGCGCGCCCGCCGCGAAGTCGCCCTTGCGCACGAGGAGCTGGGCCCGGTCGTAGCGCAGCCGGGGCGGTGGAGAGGGCAGCAGCAGGGAGAGTTCGACCGCCCAGAGCGAGACGTCACAGCGCTCGGGGCGCGGCGCGGCCCAGGCGCGGATGGTGTCAAGGACGCGCCGCACGATGTCCAGCGGATGAGCGGGGGTCAGCATCGACGCCACGGGCGGCGCCCCGGTGGCCGCCGTGACGAGCAGATCCACGTCCGCGCCGGTCAGGACGCGCCCGCCGTCGAAGGGGTTGGCGAACACCCGGTCCTCCACGGGGCCGAAGCCGACGACGAAGTGGCCCGGAAGCGCCACGCCGTGGACCGGCGCGCCCGCCCGCCGCGCCACCTCCATCCACAGCACCGAGAGCAGGATCGGCAGCCCTCTGCGGCGCCGCAGGACCTGGTGGAGCAGGGCGGACTCCAGGCGCCCGTACTCGCCGGGCCTGCCCCGGAACCCGCACTGCCCGCCGAGCAGTTCGGCGAGGGCCACGGCCCAGGCCCTTGAGCCTTCGGCGGGGACCGAGCGGTGGCCGTGCGCGGCCTGTTCCGCGAGCCGCCCGAGCAGGCGCCGCGCCCTGTCGATGCCCTGCTGGCCGAGCAAGGGGTCGGCCTCGGCGCCGATCAGCAGGCACAGCAGCGCGAGATCGGGCCGCGGTGCCCCGGCCTCGGCCGCGAAGAGCCGTCGCCACTCGGTGGTTCCGGGGGGTTGGGAAGGCATACGTGCGTGTTGCCCGGTCGGCTCGATCGATACGTCGCTCCGCCGCGCCCCGCGCCACCGCCGCCCGGTCAGTTCAGCATGGCCCGGGCCGCCCGCGCCTGCTGGCGCACCCGGTCCGCCGTGGTCGGCTCCACCGCCGTCACGACTTCGGCGTACTCCTCGAGTGCCGCAGCCCCGCCCAGGAAGTCGCCGCGCTGGACGAGGAGTTGGGCACGCTCGTAGCGCAGCCGCGCCGGGTGTGCGGGCAGCAGCAGGGAGAGGTCGAGGGCCCACAGCGCGACCTCCGAGCGCTCCGGGCGCGCGGCCGCCCAGGCGCGGATGTTGTTCAGGATGCGCTGGACGATGTTCAGCGGATCGGCGGGCGTCAGCATCGACGGCTGCACCCCCGTACCCGCCGTCCCCGCCACCAGCAGCTCGGCGTCCTGCCCGGTCAGCAGCCGCCCGCCGTCGAACGGATCGGCGAGCACCTGGTCGTCGCGCGGCCCGAACCCGACCACGAAGTGCCCCGGCAGCGCCACCCCGTACACCGGTGCGCCCGCCCGCCGCGCCACCTCCATCCACACCACGGAGAGCAGGATCGGCAGCCCCCTGCGGCGCCGCAGTACCTCGTGCAGCAGGGAGGACTCCAGGCGCTGGTAGTCGCCGGGCGTCCCCTCGAACCCGCACTGCTCACCGAGGAGTTCCGCCATCGCGACCGCCCACGCGCGCGGCCCGCCGGGACGGAACGGCAGCAGGCCCGCGAGCCGGTCGAGCTCGATCTCGGCGGCGTCGATGCCCGCCTCGTCGAGTCCGGGGTCGGCCTCGGCGCCGATCAGCAGACACAGCAGCGCAAGTCCCGGCCGTTCGGACCGCGCCTCTTCGGCGAACCGCCGCCGCCATTCGCCGGACTCCGCGTGCATACGTGCCTCGTGTCTCATGCCCTCGCCGGGCTGTCTTCCCGTGCCGTGCCGTGCTGCCCCGCCGGGCCGCCGCTCAGGACCCGCCGTGCCGGTAGTGGTGATAGGTGTGATGCGCCGCGAAGCCCATCCGGCCGTACAGCGCCCGCGCGCCGTCGTTGCCGTCCTCCACCTGCAGCCAGGCCGCCGACGCGCCGTCGAGCAGGGCCTGGCGGGCCAGCGCGGACATCACCGCGGTGGCGAGCCCCTGCCGCCGCAGCCGCGGGTCCACCTCCACCGCCATGAACCCCGCCCAGCGCCCGTCCACCACGCACCGCCCGATGGCCGCCGCGGTGTCACCGCTCCCGGGCACGGAAGCGAACCACACCGAGGGCCCGCTCGCCAGCACCTTGGACACATGAGGTGCCAAGTCCCCGGCCCGCCCGTACCGCCGCAGCCACGCCGCGTCGCAGGACCTGGCGAGTTCTACGCGCGACACGTCCGCGTCCAGATCGGCGACCGGAGCGAGCGCGCCGATGTGCAGCGCGGCGCTCACCTCGCGCACCCAGCCGCGCGCCGCCAACTCCGCGCACAGCAGCTCCTCGGTGCCCTCGGCGCCCGTCGCCGTCTGGACGTAGGCGGGCAGCTCCCGGGCCGCGTACCACTGCCGTACGTACGCCAGCGCCTCGTCCAGCGGCCGTCCCGGATCGCCCAGCGGGAGCACCGAGTTGGCCCGCCGCGTGAACCCGCCGGAGGCCCGCAGCTCCCACTCGCCGAGCCGTTCGCTCTCCACCGGCCGCCAGGCCCGCGCGGAGACCCGAGCGAGCTCCTCGTACGAGGCGGCGGGTCCGCGCCTGCGGGCGGGGGCCGGCGGCACGACCTTGCCCGCGACCAGGGTGTGCTCCGGGATGGGGACGCTCTCACCGGTCCGCCGTGTGATCACCACCACACCGTCATTCCACGATGTGAGAACACCCACCGTGTCGGTGAACTTGCCGCCAGGTGATCCCGGCTCACCCAGGCGCCGCACCGAGACTCGTTTCCCCACGTCAGCAGGGGTGATGCGGACCTCGAGCCGTCCGCCCGCAGTGAATTCCACAGCTCTGTATGCCCCTCCTGTTCGGATCATGCCCAGGAACGGAGATACTAGGGGCGGGCATCGACGACGCCGCGCTCCCGCGCGCCAGGCGAGCGGAGCCTGAGGACGGCCCGCCAACGCCCGTATCGAGGAGGAACGACAGCGTGACCTACGTCATCGCGCAGCCTTGTGTCGACGTCAAGGACAAGGCGTGCATCGAGGAGTGCCCGGTCGACTGCATTTACGAGGGCTCCCGGTCCTTGTACATCCACCCGGACGAATGCGTCGACTGCGGAGCCTGCGAACCGGTCTGCCCGGTCGAGGCGATCTTCTACGAGGACGACACTCCCGAGGAGTGGAAGGACTACTACAAGGCGAACGTCGAGTTCTTCGACGAGCTGGGTTCGCCCGGTGGTGCGAGCAAGCTCGGACTGATCGAGCGCGACCACCCCTTCATCGCCGCACTGCCGCCGCAGAACCAGTAACGGCAGCCTGAGCGCCGCCCCGGTCCCGTACGGCATCCCTTGCCGCACGGGACCGAGGCATTTCCACCGAGGCGTTCCAGGCGCCCCCGAACGAACAAGCGCACCACGGGAGTGAGCACGTGTCCGCAGTCTCCGATCGGCTTCCCGCCTTCCCCTGGGACAAGCTGGAGCCCTACAAGGCCACGGCGGCCGCGCACCCGGGCGGCATCGTCGACCTCTCCGTCGGCACCCCGGTCGACCCGGTCCCCGAGCTGATCCAGAAGGCCCTGGTCGCCGCCGCCGACTCGCCGGGCTATCCGACGGTGTGGGGCACGCCCGAGCTGCGCGACGCGCTCACCGGCTGGTGCGAGCGGCGCCTGGGCGCGCGGGGCATCACGCACCGCGAGGTCCTGCCGGTCGTCGGCTCCAAGGAGCTGGTGGCCTGGCTCCCGACGCAGCTGGGCCTCGGCCCGGGCGACGTGGTCGCCTATCCCCGTCTCGCCTATCCGACCTACGAGGTGGGCGCGCGGCTCGCCAGGGCCGAGTACGCCGTCTACGACGAGCCCACGGACCTGGACCCCACGCACCTCAAGCTCCTGTGGCTCAACTCGCCCTCGAACCCGACCGGCCGGGTCCTCACCCGCGAGGAGCTGACCCGCACCGTGGCCTGGGCGCGCGAGCACGGCGTGCTCCTCGTCAGCGACGAGTGCTACCTGGAACTGGGCTGGGAGGCCGACCCGGTCTCGGTCCTGCATCCGGAGGTGTGCGGCGGTTCGTACGAGGGGATCATCGCCGTCCACTCGCTCTCCAAGCGGTCGAACCTCGCGGGCTACCGCGCCGCGTTCATCGCCGGTGACGCGGCCGTCCTCGGCGACCTGCTCCAGATCCGCAAGCACGGCGGCATGATGACCTCCGCGCCGACCCAGGCCGCCGTGGTGGCCGCGCTCGGCGACGACCAGCACGTCCACGAACAGCGCGCGCGGTACGCGGCCCGGCGCACGCTCCTGCGTGACGCGCTGGTGAAGCACGGCTTCCGCATCGAGCACAGCGAGGCGAGCCTGTATCTGTGGGCCACGCGCGAGGAGTCCTGCTGGGAGACGGTGGGCCATCTCGCGGACCTCGGCATCCTGGTGGCGCCCGGCGACTTCTACGGCCCGGCGGGCGACCGCTTCGTGCGGGTGGCGCTGACGGCGACGGACGAGCGGGTGGCGGCGGCGGTCGAGCGCCTGGCGTGAGCGCCCGGCAGGACATGCGGCCGGACATGCGGCAGGGCCCGGAGCCAGTGGCTCCGGGCCCTGCGTGCGGGTGCCGGTCGATCAGCCGAGCGGCAGACCCTGGGTGGACAGAGCGCCGGTGGGCAGCCCGCCGGTGGGCAGACCGCCCTTGGTGACCGCGTCGGTCGGGAGGCCGCCCTTGGCCACGTCGTCGGTGGGCAGACCGCCCTTGGTCGCCGTGCCCGCCGTGTCGCCGAGCACCTCGCCCGCGCTGCCCGCGACGTCACCGGCGGCCTTCTGCGCGGCGGGGGCCGCCGTCTTGGCGCCCTTGCCGACGACCTTGCCCGCGGTCGGGACGGCCTTCTTCACGGCCTTCCCGCCGGTGTCACCGGCGGTCTTGGTGGTGTTCTGGGCGGCGCCGTCGACGGTGTTGCCCAGGCCGGCGCCGTCCAGCGCGGTCAGCCCGCCCAGGTCGGGAGCGGCAGGCAGGCCAACGGCGCTCGCGGAGCCGGCCGCACCGACCACGGAGGCTGCGCCTGCTGCGCTGAGCAGCGCGGCGCGGGCGATCCGGCGGGTCAGGGGGAGGGACATGATGCTCCTTCAGACGGGAGAGAACGTGGGTTGTCCGGCCGGATCGGCTCCGGCGTCCCACCGGATGGCTTCCGGCGATCGGACGCCGTGACTACCGCTCGAAGACCGCGAAGGTTGCGGTGGGCCAACGTAAAGAGTTGGTAATGCGTCGCATTATCGGCTCTGGATAAAAACGGGCAAACGGCTCGCCGCCCCGTGGGGCTGCTGAATCCTTAATCCCCTTAGTTCTCAAGGGATTTGGCGATGAGGGAGGACGCTGCGGAAAATCCGGCCGGTCCACCGCCCCGCGGTGATCCCCGCCCCCCGAACGGGTGACGCGCCGTACTACTGCCCGGTGAC
>NZ_WMBF01000219.1:0-10197 GCF_019400875.1 Streptomyces anatolicus
GGTGGAAGCCGCGGCGGCTGCTCCTCGCGGGCACCCTCTGCGTCTTCCCGCTCGCCGCCCCCTCGGCGGCGCTCGCGGTGCCGCTTCCGGTGGCCGGTCTCGCCGCGGTGATGTTCGTCAGCGGGGTGGCGATCGAGGTGTTCGGCGTCTCCTGGATGACCGCGATGCACCAGGAGATCCCGGAGGAGAAGCTGTCGCGCGTCGCCGCCTACGACTGGTTCGGCTCGATCGCGATGGTCCCCCTGGCGACGGCCCTCGCGGGCCCCGCGGAGTCCGCGTTCGGCCGCTCGCCGTCGCTGTGGGGCTGCGCGGTGCTCGTGGTCCTTGTGACGGCCGCGGTCCTGTTCGTCCCCGACGTACGCAACCTGACACGGCGTACGAAGGAAACGTCGCCGGTCCCCCCGCCCCGCGCCGCCGCCTCGGCAGACGCCATCGCCACGACATCGGCGGACGCGGAGAGCAGGGCGGGGCACCCCGGGTGAGGGCCACCCCTTCATCACACCCGCGCGCCGGCCTCCCCAGCGGAGCCCGCTGAACGCCCCGCCCGAACGGACGCCCGCCCGCTCAGCCCACGCTGAACGCCCCGCCCGGTGGCTCGGGTGAAGGTACCGCTCCTTCGTCGCTCACCGGGCTCGCTGTGCCGATGCGGCGTCGTAGGGGAGCGCCGTGTTCGACGCGGGCCGGAAAGGCGTCGGAGGCCGCACGGCGGGCCAGTGCCGCGGTGTCGAAGGGCGTGTGCGAGGCGATCAGGATCGCGTTGCCGAAGCGGCGGCCGCGCAGGACGGACGGTTCGGCGATCAGCGCCAGCTCCTCGAAGGCCTCGGCGAACGTGGCCAGTTGGGAGCGGAGGAAGGCGAAGGGCGCGCCGTCGGCGAGGTTCGCCGCGTACAGGCCGCCCGGGCGCAGCACGCGGTCGGCGGTTCTGGCGTAGGCGACCGTGGTGAGATGCGCGGGCACCCGGGAGCCGCCGAAGACGTCGGCGACGAGGACGTCGGCGCTGTCGTCGGGCGCCGCGTCGAGCCACCGGCGCGCATCCGCGCCGTGCACCGTGATCCCGGCGCCTTCGGGCAACGGCAGCTTCTCCGCGACGAGTTGGAGCAGCCCCCGGTCGGCCTCGACGACGTCCTGCCGGGACCCGGGCCTGGTCGCGGCGACATAGCGGGGCAGGGTGAGGGCGCCCCCGCCGAGGTGGGTGACGTCGATCGGGCGGCCCGGTTCGGCCACGGTGTCAAGGACGTGCGCGAGCCTCCGCGCGTACTCGAACTCCAGATGGGTGGGCGCGTCCAGGTCCACGTACGACTGGGGCGCCCCGTCGACGGTGAGCAGCCAGGCCCGCTCCCGGTCGATGTCGGGCATCAGCTTGGCGGTGCCGTGATCGACCTCCCGGGTCACCGGAATCGCCTCGTCCGGCGCCCCCGCCCCGGCGGTCCCGCCATCGGCCCCTGCGCCGGTCTCGAACTCGTGCTCGTCCACGCCCCCATTGTGCCCGCCCGCCTCAGAGGTCAGAGGCTCGATAGCTTGACGCCCTGAGGCGGGCGGTACGGGGCAGGCATGCCCCGTCAGACGACCTCCGTGACGGTACCCGCGCCGACCGTGCGTCCACCCTCGCGGATCGCGAAGCCGAGGCCCGTCTCCAGCGGCACGTCACGGCCCAGTTCGACCGTCATCGTGACCGTCCCGCCGGGCCGGACCACGGCCGCCTCGCCGAGGTCGACGTCGCCGACCACGTCCGCGGTGCGGATGTAGAACTGCGGCCGGTACCCGGTCGCGATCGGCGTCGTACGCCCGCCCTCCCGCGCCGACAGGACGTACACCTGCGCGGTGAAGCGGCGCCGCGGAGTGACGCTGCCCGGCGCCGCGACCACATGGCCTCTCCGCACCGCGTCACGTGGCAGACCCCGCAGCAGCAGCGCCACGTTGTCCCCGGCCTGCGCCTCCTCCATGGGCTTGCCGAAGGTCTCCAGGCCGGTGACGACCGTCTCGGTGTCGGCGCCGATGACCTCCACGCGGTCGCCGACGCGGACGGTGCCGCGCTCGACGGCGCCGGTGACGACGGTGCCGCGCCCGGTGATGGTGAGCACGTTCTCGACGGACAGCAGGAACGGCGCGTCGACATAGCGCTCGGGCATCGGCACATACGTGTCCACCGCGTCCAGCAGCGCCTCGATCGCGGCGGTCCACCGCGGCTCGCCCTCCAGCGCCTTGAGCCCGGAGACCCGTACGACCGGGACGGAGTCCCCGCCGTACCCCTGCGCGGAGAGCAGCTCGCGGACCTCAAGCTCGACCAGGTCGGTCAGCTCCTCGTCCCCCGCGTCGGCCTTGTTGAGCGCTACGACGATGTGGTCGACGCCGACCTGACGGGCGAGCAGCACGTGCTCGGCGGTCTGCGGCATGATCCCGTCGAGCGCCGAGACGACGAGGATCGCCCCGTCGAGCTGGGCGGCGCCGGTGACCATGTTCTTGACGTAGTCGGCGTGGCCCGGCATGTCCACGTGCGCGTAGTGCCGGGTGTCCGTCTCGTACTCGACGTGCGCGATGTTGATGGTGATGCCGCGCTGCGCCTCCTCCGGCGCCCGGTCGATGCGGTCGAAGGGCACGAACATACCGGTGCCGCGCTCGCTGAGGACCTTGGTGATGGCGGCGGTCAGCGTCGTCTTGCCGTGGTCGACGTGGCCCATGGTGCCGATGTTGAGGTGCGGTTTGGTGCGGACGTAAGCCGTCTTGGGCATGGTGGTTCCTTCTCCGGAACTCGAAGCTGTTGCCCGGACCCGTGGCGTGCGCGCGGTCGGGACGGGGACCCCTGGGGCCGGACCGACCCTCCCCCTGCGGGGTCCGCCGGAGTCTCCGGGGAGGGTCAGCTTCGGGCGCCGTCGAAGGCGGCGGGGGCGAAAGGCGCGACGTCGGCAGCCTTCGCAGCGCCCGCGACTGCGGGCGTGGCTGCGAGGAAGGCGTACCGGAACATGGCTCCGATCCTCACCGAAGCGGGCGCCCACGTCGAACGATTTTCGCCCGCGCCGAAAGCGCAGGGGTGCAGCGCGTGCCGCGCCGAAAGCTCAGAGGTTCTTCAGCGCTTCCCGCACGGAGAGCGGGGAGAGCCGGTCCCGGTGGCGTCCGACGAAGGCGCGTACCGCTTCCGGATCGGTCTTGGCGTACTCCCGAAGGGACCAGCCGATGGCTTTCCTGATGAAGAAGTCGCGGTGCCCGGACTGCCGTACGCAGTAGGCGAAGAGGCGCTCCGAGTCCGTCGCGGACTTGTGGCGCAGCTGGTGGAGGAGGGCCGTGCGGGCCACCCACAGGTCCTCGTCCTCGATCCACTCGTCCATGGCCGCGCGCAGCCCGGGGTCGGCGGCGACCAGGCTGCCGACGACGTGCGCGGCGAGCAGATCGACGGTGTCCCACCAGGAGCGCGTCGTCACGAGGTGGCGCGCGACGGGCAGGAAGGCGGACGAACAGCGCTTCACATGGCGGCGCAGATAGTCCACGGCGAAGTAGGCGTACTCCCGTTCGGGCAGCGCCCAGCAGCGCAGCGCGATCGCCGCGCAGTCCGCCTCGTCGGGGCGCGGCGTCCCGGCGAGCACCGCACGGGACAGCTCGCGGCGCACGGGCGAGGTCAGGCCGAGGAAGGGGGCGATGTCCTTCATGTACGCGCGCATGTGCGCGGCCCGCGGCGGATCGGCCGCGGCGGTGTAGGTCTCGACGAGCCGGTCGAGCACGGCGTCGGCGAGGTCACTGCCCGGGACTGTGACGCTCATGAGACGCACCATACGGCGATCAGACACATCGGCCGGTTAGTCTTCCCGGATGTTCGAGACCGCAACCGCCCGACCTCAGGGCCTCGCCGTGCGCTGCACCAGGGCCCTGCTGTCTCCGTGGTCACGGCTGTCGCTGCTGGTGGTGCTGCTCGCGGCGGCGGGGACCTGCGTGTTCCTGTTCGAGCCGCAACGGCTCCTCTCCGACGGCTGGCCCGCGCAGTTGGGCGGTGCCACGGCGGTGGCCCTGTTCGCGGTGGCGTACGGGGCGTGCACCGCCGCGTTCGTGCCGCGTCCCCTGCTCAATCTGGCGGCGGGCGCGCTCTTCGGCTCGCAGGCGGGTCTTGTCGCGGCGATCGCCGGCACGGTGTTCGGTGCCGGGATCGCCTTCGGGCTCGGCCGGATGCTGGGCCAGGACGCGCTGCGGCCCCTGCTGCGGGGCCGCTGGCTGAAGGCGGCGGACGGCCAGCTCAGCCGGCACGGCTTCCGGTCGATGCTAGCCGCGCGGCTCTTCCCCGGCGTGCCGTTCGCCGCGGCCAACTACTGCGCGGCGGTCTCCCGCATGGGCTGGCTGCCGTTCCTGGTCGCCACGGGGCTCGGGTCGATCCCGAACACGGCGGCGTACGTCATCGCGGGCGCCCGCGCCTCGACGCCGACGTCGCCGGTCTTCCTGATCGCGATGGGGTTCATCGCGGTGACGGGTCTGGCCGGGGCGACGGTGGCCTGGTTCAAGCGTCACCACTTCCGCGCCGCGCGCTGACTTCCGGGGGACGCCGGCCGGGTAACGCGGGAGCCGTCAGAGCGCCTCCAGGACGGTCGCGTTGGCGAGCCCGCCCGCCTCGCACATGGTCTGCAGGGCGTACCGGGCGCCGCGGACGCGCATGGCGTGCACGAGCGTGGTCATCAGGCGGGTGCCGCTGGCGCCGAGCGGGTGGCCCAGCGCGATGGCCCCGCCGTGCACGTTGACCTTCTCGTGGTCGGCGCCGGTCTCCTGCAGCCAGGCCAGGACCACGCTGGCGAAGGCCTCGTTGACCTCGAACAGGTCGATGTCGTCGAGGGTCAGCGACGCCTTGCGCAGCACCTTCTCCGTGGCGGGCAGGATGCCGGTGAGCATCATGAGCGGGTCGGAGCCGGTGACGGCGAAGCTGTGCAGCCGGGCGAGCGGGCGCAGGCCGAGCCGGGCCGCGTGCTCGCTGGTGGTGATGAGGACGGCGGACGCGCCGTCGTTGATGGGGCTGGAGTTGCCCGCCGTCACGGACCAGTCGATCTGCGGGAAGCGTTCGCCGAAGGCGGGGTCGTAGTAGGCGGGCTTGAGGCCCGCCAGGACCTCGGGGGTGGTGGCGGGACGCACCGACTCGTCGCGCGTCAGACCCGCGATCGGCGCGGTCTCGGCGTCGAAGAGGCCCGCGTCCCAGGCGCGCGCGGCACGCTGGTGCGAGGCCGTGGCGAAGGCGTCCATCCGGTCGCGCCCGATGGACCACTTGGCGGCGATCAGCTCGGCGCTGATGCCCTGCGGCACCAGGCCGTCCGGGTAGCGCTCGGCGATGCCGGGCCCGAACGGGTCGGCACCGGCGGGCACGTTCGACCACATCGGCACCCGGCTCATCGACTCCACGCCGCAGGCCACGACCATGTCGTACGCCCCCGACATGACGCCCTGCGCCGCGAAGTGCACGGCCTGCTGCGAGGAACCGCACTGCCGGTCGACGGTGGTCGCGGGCACGGACTCGGGGAAGCCCGCCGACAGGACGGCGTAGCGGGTGGTGTTCATGGCCTGCTCGGCGACCTGGTCGACGGTTCCGCCGATGACGTCGTCGACGAGGGCGGGGTCGATGCCGCTGCGCTCGACGAGGGTCCGCAGGGTGTGGGCGAGGAGTTCGACGGGGTGGACGCCGGCGAGGGCGCCGTTGGGCTTGCCCTTGCCGACGGGGGTGCGTACGGCTTCGACGATGACGGCGTCACGCATGGTGCGGCCTCTTTCGGCTACCGATGGAGCTACCAGTGAGTAGGAAATCTGGACTCACCATAGCTCCGTGAGTTGGAAAAACAAACCCTCTCGTGGTGGCCGCCTAGACTGCCCCGCATGAAGGATCCGCGCCCCTGCTCCATCGCCGACACCCTCGCTCTCGTGGGCGAGAAGTACTCCCTGCTCGTACTGCGGGAGGTGTGCCTCGGCAACGAACGCTTCGACCAGCTCGTACGGAACATCGGCGCACCCCGCGACATCCTCGCGACGCGCCTTCGCCGGCTGGTGGAGGCGGGCGTCCTGGAGAAGGTCGCCTACAGCGAACGCCCGCGGCGCTTCCGGTACCGGCCGACGCGGGCGGGCCTCGAACTGGAGCCGGTCCTGATGACCCTCATGGCGTGGGGCGACCGGCATCTGCGCGGGGACGACGGCCGCCCGATGGTCCTCGAGCACTCCTGCGGCCACGAGCTGGTCCCGGTGGTGACCTGCTCGGTCTGCGGCGACGCGGTCGAGCACGACGACCTCACCGCGCATCCGCAGACGCCGGGCTGGACGACGGCGGGCCCCGCGGCGGCCCTCCCGGCGTCCCCGTAACCCAAGGCCGCTACGCTGCCCCCACGACGGGGGGCGTGATCACCCCTCACCCGGGCATTCCCCTTCTCGCCCGCCTCCCGCACGCCTCACCCGCCTCACCCACGCACCTGAATGCCCTTACCGCCCGCAATGCCCTCTTGACCCCGATGACCTTGATGACCGCTGTGACCGCTGACGCGGTCTGATGATCAGTACTTGGACGGCGCAGTTCTCATGTCTTGGCTTGAATCCCTCATCCTCGGGCTCGTCCAGGGGCTGACCGAGTTCCTCCCGATCTCCTCCAGCGCGCATCTGCGGCTGACGGCGGCCTTCGCGGGCTGGCACGATCCCGGCGCCGCCTTCACGGCGATCACGCAGATCGGCACCGAGACGGCCGTGCTGATCTACTTCCGCAAGGACATCGCGCGGATCCTGTCGGCGTGGTTCGGCTCGCTGTTCGGGAAGGTGCCGCGCTCGGACCACGACGCGCAGATGGGCTGGCTCGTCATCGTCGGCTCGATTCCGATCGGCGTCCTCGGCGTAACCTTCAAGGACCAGATCGAGGGCCCGTTCCGCGATCTGCGCCTGATCGCAACGACGCTGATCGTGATGGGCATCGTCCTCGGCATCGCCGACCGGCTGGCGGCCCGCGACGAGACGGGCGGCAAGCACCGCGCCGTACGCCACCGCAAGGGCCTCAAGGAACTGGGCGTCAAGGACGGCCTGATCTTCGGCCTCTGCCAGGCCATGGCCCTGATCCCGGGCGTCTCACGCTCCGGCGCGACGATCAGCGGCGGCCTCCTCATGGGGTACACCCGTGAGGCCGCGGCCCGCTACTCCTTCCTCCTGGCGATCCCCGCCGTCCTCGCGTCGGGCGTCTTCGAGCTGAAGGAGGCGGGCGAGGGCCACGTCTCCTGGGGCCCGACGATCTTCGCGACGATCGTCGCGTTCGTGGTCGGCTACGCGGTCATCGCATGGTTCATGAAGTTCATCACCACCAAGAGCTTCATGCCGTTCGTCTACTACCGGATCCTGCTCGGCATCGTGCTCGTCGTGCTGGTCAGCATGGGTGTGCTCAGTCCCCACGCGGGGGAATCGGCGGGGTGACTAGGCCTCCGCGGCCTTCGCGTAGTCCTCCGCCATGCCTCCCGCGAAGTCGTACAACACGACCGGTTCGTCGCCCACCACCCAGGCGTCGTGCCCGGACGGGCAGACGAAGACATCGCCCGGTCCGACCTCGGCCTCGCCTCCGTCGTCCATGCGAAGGTGCATTCGCCCCGAGACGACGTAGGCGTCGTGGTGGATCTGGCAGCTCTCGGTCCCCGCGAGCGGGGCCACGGACTCGGACCAGCGCCAGCCGGGCTCGAAGGTGCCCACGGCGAAGTCCAGCCCGGTGAGATGGGTGACTTCGAGGTGACCGTGGGGGAAATCTCGCCGCTCGTCCGGCTTCTCGACCGTCTTGACTTCCAACATGACGACTGCCTCCGTTCGGCCATACTCCGTACGGCCATGCCTGTGCGTTCCCTCCACTCCATCGTCTGTCTGTCAACCGGAGGGCGCCACTTGGCCGCGCTGAAGCCACGCGCCCCAGCTCCTGGAGGGAGACGCGCAGGGCCTGGAGGAGGCTCGTCAGGACTGAGGAAGGCCCGTCAGGACTGGGGGCGGCTGCCGTGGTTGGCCGCGTGCTTGCGGCGGGACTTCTTCTTGCGGCGTCGCTTCGAGGACATGTCGCCACCTCTTCCGATAGGGACAGCTGGGTCGCTTTCCACCGTTCCATACGGATATGAGGGCGGCGACCCGGGAACGCGCGACCGTGTTTGATCACCAGGCGGAGGTGTGCGGTAGCTGACAGTTCCGATTGTCGTAGCCATCCCCTAGGCTTGGCGCCATGCCCTTAACCCCACCACCCCATGGTTCCGTGCGCTCTTCCGTCGAACTGAACGAGCGGATCCGCGGCCTGTGGCTGCGCGCGAGCGGCCGCCTCACCGCCGAACAGCGCAGAGAGTACGAGCAGTTGGTGACGGAGTGGGCGGCGGCGGTCCGCGAAGAGATGGTGAAGGCCGCCTGAGATGCCGCCGCGCGTCGCCCCGGACGTATCCGTTCCGGTCTCCTCTGCCGGGGAGACCTGGGCCGTCGGCGCGGTCATCCTCAACGAGCGCGGCGAGGCCTTCGCCCAGCGGCGGAGCCCTGACCGTCACCTCTTCCCCGACAGCTGGGACATCGTCGGCGGCCATGTCGAACCCGGCGAGACACTGCTCGGCGCTCTCGCGCGCGAGATCGAGGAGGAGACCGGCTGGCGGCTCCGGCACGTGCGGCGGTTGCTCGGGGTGACCGAGTGGACGGGGGACGACGGGGTCGGCGTGCGGCGCGACGCCGACTTCCTCGTCGAGGTCGAGGGGGATCTGAGCCGCCCCGCTCTGGAGTGGTCCGTACGGCTGGTTCGGTCCCTCGGAGCTGCACCGGCTCAAGGAGAACCGTGCGCCCGGGGAGTTCCTGATCCACGATCTTGTCAGCCGCGTGCTCCGGCGGCAGGACACGCACACCGACGGGTTCACGCGCCCCTGACATCCCCACGCCGGTGAGCCGCCCGTGCCGACGAGCCGAGCCGCGTGGCGTCCACCTTCCTCGTCGGCGACTCTCCACCCCGCAAACCCCTTGGCTCCACACCCTCCGTGCCCAACACTGAGCCGATGACGCAGCGCGTGGAACTCGCCACCGTGATCGACCGGTTGGCCATCGATGCCCTCATCACCGAGTACGCGGTGACCGTCGACGACGGTGATTGGGACGCCTACCGGCAATTGTTCGTCCCGGAAGGGCGCGCCGACTACCGCTCCGCGGGCGGTATCGAGGGCGGGGCCGCCGAGGTGGCCGCCTGGCTGGCCGAGACGATGCGGATGTTCCCGATGCGCCAGCATCTGGTCGTCAACCGCAGGCTGGAGTTCGGCGCGCTTGAGGGGGACGTCGGGGACACCGCGCGCGTGCAGGCCGACTATGTGAACCCCATGCGGTTCGCGGACAACACCGGTGACTCCGACGCCTCCACGGAACCCGATTTCGTATGCGGCGGACGCTACGCCTTCTCCCTGCTGCGTACGCCCGGCGGCTGGCGGCTGCGCGCGGTGGCCGTACGGGAGAAGTGGCGCCGGGGCCCGCACCACCCGGACAAACGCCCCCTGTTCTAGATCGTCGGCGACGCGCACACTGGGTACACGACCGGGCGTCGCGGACCGAGGGAGGCGCTGCATGGATCTGTTCGGCGACGACCGGCGGGGACGGCCCGGGCGCCGCGCCGAGCGGCTGCTCACGTCACGTGGGTCGCGGGGCGCCCTCGCGGTCCTGGCCGGCGCGCTGCCCGCCCTCGCGTTCCCCGCCCCGTCGCTGTGGTGGTTCGCGTACGTGGCGCTTGTGCCGTGGATCCTCCTGGTCCGGACGGCCGCGACCGGGCGGCGGGCGATGGTCGACGGCTGGCTCGGCGGCCTCGGCTTCATGGTCGCCGTGCATCACTGGCTGCTGCCGAGCCTGCATGTGTTCACGGTCGTCATCGCTGCGCTGCTCGGCCTGTTGTGGGCGCCGTGGGGCCGGCTGGTGCGCAGGTTCCTCGCGGGCGTGCCGACGCCGGGGCGTGCCGCGGCCGCGCTGGTGGTCCTGCCCTCGGGCTGGCTGCTCGTCGAACTGATCAGGTCCTGGGAGGGCTTGGGCGGCCCCTGGGGCCTGCTGGGCTCCAGCCAATGGCAACTGCCCCCGGCTCTGCGGCTGGCCTCGGTGGGCGGGGTGTGGCTGGTCAGCGCGCTGGTGGTGGCCGTCAACACGGGGGTCGCGCTACTGATCCTCGCGTGGGCGGCACGCGGGAGGACGCCCGCTGCGGGACTCACGCCGGACCCCGGCTCCCTCTCCGCCCTCAAAGGC
>NZ_WMBF01000021.1:0-33796 GCF_019400875.1 Streptomyces anatolicus
CCCGGGTGGGGCGGGGCGCGAGGGAAGCGGGTTCGGTCAGTCCCGCGAGGCGCCCGGACCAGAAGGCGGAGTCCACGGCGAACTGTTCGGACACCCGGTAGGCGCTGTCCTGGTCGACCAGTTCGCGGACGGAGCCGAAGGGATCGGGCTTCGGCTCCGTCCCTGCCACCAGCCCGGAGTACAGGACGGCGACCCGGGACACGATCAGCGACCAGCTGTAGCCGTCCACGATCGTGTGGTGGACGCGGCTGAACCAGGTGTACCGGTCGTCCGCGAGCTTGATCAGCCCGAAGGTGAAGAGCGGGCCGCCGGTGAGGTCCACCGGCGTCCTCACCCGGTCGAGCATCCACGCCTCGGCGGCGGCTGCCGGGTCCGGCCGCCCGCTGACGTCGACGGTGTGCAGCGGCCAGTCCGGGTCCGGCACAACGACCTGGACCGGGCCGTCGTCGCCCGGCAGGAAGCGGATCCGCAGTGTCTCGGCCTCGGCGACAGTCCGGCGCAGCGCGGCCTCGAAGTGCGCGGTGTCGACCTCCCCCGCTATCTCGACGCACTCCGCGATGCTGTACATCGGGTTTTCCGGATTCACCTGCTGGGCCAGCCACATTCCGGACTGAGCGGCCGTCAGCGGCAATTGGAGTCCGTTCTGATCGGCCATTTCCATTCACTCCGATTGAGTAGACAAATCGAGACCCTCTGAAATCGCGCCAGGCAGTACCGGCAGGCGACCGAACCAACAGTACGAACGCATGCCCGCGTCTCCATGGGCTCATGAAAAACTTCGATACGCGGGCCGTGGAGGCGCTGGAAAAACGGAGTGCCCCGACCGGGGGAGTCGGGGCACTCGTTCGCGCGTACCGGCAGGAGCGGGGGTTTCCCCCTACCGGGACGGACGCAGGGAGACGGGCAGACTGCTGTACCCGTGCAGGAAGTTGGAGTGAATGGGCTTGGCAGGCCCGGTCGGTACGACCTCGGACACATGCGTGCGCAGGGCGGTCAGCATGGCGTGAATCTCGGCCCGCCCCAAATAGGCACCGAGGCAGAAGTGCGGCCCGTACCCGAAGGACACATGCTTGTTCGGCGTCCTGCCCAGGTCGAATGTGCCGGGGTCGTCGAAGACCTCCTCGTCGTAATTGGCCGAGGTGGTCCAGAGGGTTACGACTTCACCGGCGCGAATCGTCCTTCCGCCGATCTCCACGTCCTGGAGCGCCCGGCGTCCGAAGTGCATGGCCGGGGACACCCAGCGCAGCACCTCTTCGACCGCGGTGTCCACGGAGACGTCACCGGCGCTCAGCCGCTGCCACTGCTCCGGGTGCTCGATGAGCGCGCGCATCCCGCCGATCATCGAGAGCCTGCTGGTCTCGTCGCCGCCGATGATCACGCTGTAGCAGTTGAAGACGATCTCTTCCTCGGTGAGCGGCTCGCCGTCGACGGTGCTGGTGGCCAGCACACTCACCACGTCGTCCGTCGGGTGCTCGCGGCGGTCCTCCGCCAAGTCCGCGAAGTACAGCAGCAGTTCCTGCCGGGCGACCAGCGCCTCACCGGCCGACTGGCCGGCCTCTTCCGCGCTGAGCGCCTGCTTGGTCAGCGACAGCAGATAGTCCCGGTCGGAGGCGGGGACACCGAGCAGGTCGGCGATGGTGGCCATGGGGACGTGCTCCGCGATGTCCTGCGCGAAGTCGCAGTCGCCCCGTTCGACCCCCTCCCGCACCAGCCGGTCCGCCCTGCGCCGCACCCCGTCGACCACCGGCTCCAGCACCCGCGGCGCGAACGCCTTGAGCAGCAGGTTGCGCAGATCGCGGTGGCGTCGGCCGTCGGTGACGGCCAGCATCTTGCCCGCGGCCGAGTCACCCCCCTCAAGGAGGGTGGCGAGCACATTGCCCCGCTCGGAGGTGAACCGCTTGTTGTCCCGGTAGACGGACATGACGTCGTCGTAGCGGGAAAGCACCCAGAAACCGGGCACCTGCCGGCCCTCCACCGCATGCCAGTGGACGGGGCTTTCCTGTCTGAACTGCCGCCACATCTGCGGCAGTTCGTGGTCCAGGAAGGTCTGCGGATCGCTGAGGTCGAAATCCCCCAGCGTCCGCGTGGCCGCGGTCATGGCTACTCCTCGCGCTGGGTCATGGCCACCAGCACCTTGCGGTCCCCGGTGAACGGACGGCGGCCGTGCGAGGTGAGGATGTTGTCGATCCCGAGCAGATCGCCGGTCCCCCACGTCTCGGCCAGCGTCGTCTCGTCGTAGACGCCGAGGATGGTGGCGAGCTCGTCCGCGGTGATGGGCGTGCCGTCACCGTAGTAGGCGTTGCGCGGCAGGCCGTCTTCGCCGCAGATCTCCAGCAGGCCCTCGCGCACTGCCTCGGGCAGCGCGTTCACGTGGAACAGATGGGCCTGGTTGAACCACACCTTCCGTCCGGTGACGGGGTGCACGGTCACGGCCTGGCGCTTCTGGCGGGTCCGCAGCAGATCGCCGTCCCAATCCGTCTGGATGTTGTGGTCGGCGCAGTAGCTCTCCACGTAACCCTTGTCGTCGGTCTGGAATCCCTCCTGCCAGGACAGGCCCATGCCCGTGCGGTACGTACGGGTGTAGACGACGCCCTTCTCCTCGAACCGCCGCACGAGGTCGGCCGGCAGCCGTTCGAGCACGGCCCCGCTGTCGGCCACCGGAGTCTCGCCGCCGCTCTGCGCGGCGAGCGCGCAGAAGAAGAAGACGTTGTGCGGCCAGTTCTCCGAGTAGGCGCTCTCGTTGTGCTGCGGAATGCTCTGGTCGGCCGGGTACTCCGTGGACGTGTACACCTTGCCGGTGACCCGGCTCCGGGGCGTCGAACGCTCGTTGTACTCCAGCGTCCTGCCGCCTATCTCCTCGGCGAGGACTGCGAGTTCGGCCTGCTCGGCGAGCCCGCAGTCCTTCACCATGACCGCCGCGTGCTCGTACATCGCCGAACGGAGAGCCTCGTTGTTCGCCGTGAACCAGGCGCGGTGGTCACCGCCGTGACGGGGGTGGACGCGCACCAGCCGGGTTCCGTTGCGCTCAAGAACTTCGGCCTCGGCATCGGTAAAGGGTGTCTTCATCATTCCTTCTCCACATCAAGGCTGTAGCCGTTGATACTCGTGTGGTTGACCGGGTCACCGGCCGCGTACTCGTAGCCGTTCAGGAAGGGCCCGTCCACGATGGGCGCGGCGAAGCGGCCGAAGGCGAGGTTGAGCACCCGGGTGTCCAGCACTGAGGCGTACTGCGCGCCCGAGTGTTCGGTGCCCACCTGGTACTGGCCCAGCCACCCGTAGTCGAAGTCACCGGGCACGTTGTCGGGCACGTGCCCGCGGTCCACGGCGCCGTCCGCGCGAAGCGGCTCGCCGAACGGACCGAAGCGGTACGTTTCCCCGACTTGCCGGCCGGTGTCACCCGTGACCAGGAAGATGTCACCGCGGACCGTGGGGTGGCTCCACGTCTCCTTGCCGCTGTACGAGGCGCCCTTCGACCCGAACACCACACCACCCGGCAGCGGCACGATCCGGGACAGCACCCGCTTGTCGGCGTTCAGCACCAGGTCGAGGTCCTCCTCGGTGATCGACGTGTTGCCGTACAGCTGCGTCTGCTCCCCCGCCCCGGTGACGGCCTTGCGGCCGACCTGGTGGTCGACGGTGTCCTCCGTGTACGTGACGTCCGCCGCGTCCGGGCCGCTCGTGCCACCGCCGAGGTAGCGCTCGCCGGAGTCGGACCGCATGGTCACCTTCCGGCCCTGCGACTCGTAACCGGTCAGGTGACCGTTCTCGGCGTAGGTGAAGCCGGTGGACGGGCGCTCTCCCGTGGTCGCGAGCAGCCGGTCGGCGTCGTCGTAGCAGTACCCGGACTCGGTGGTGCCGGCGTCCGTGCGGTCCGTCAGGCGAACCCGGTTGGAGTTCAGCCCCGCGTTGGAACGGGTTCCCGCCGGGCAGTCGGCGGAGGCCGGTGAGGTGAAGTCGTAGCCGTACTGATGTCCCTTCACCCAGGCCTGCACGAGGCGCCCTGCCGCGTCGTAGCGGAAGTCGGGACCGTCCGTCCTGCCTTCCTCACCCGCCACGGACTCGTCCACGACCGTGCCCGACTGGGACCTGGTGACCGTGGCGGCCGTCCGCCGGCCGTCCGCAAGCTGCCAGTTCTTCGCCACGATCCGGCCGGCTTCGTCCCGTCCGACAGTCAGCCGCGTTCCGTTCGAGTACCGCACGCCGGCGATCCCGCCGCCCGCGTCGTAGGCCGCCGTCGCCAGTTTCCGGCTGTCCAGTGTCACCGACAGCACCCGGCCGGCACCGTCGTAGCGCGTCTGCTTGACCTGCGCCGCGTCCCTGCGGTCCGGCGGTGTCACCTTCTCCGTCACCGGCCGGTCCGCCCGGTCGAAGACCGTCTCGGTGCGCGTGCCGTGCGTGTCGGTGAACTCGACTTCCCGGCCCAGCAGATCGGTGCGGGTGGTCAAGGTGTGGCCGGGCTCGGTGGAGCTGCCGCGCAGGGGGTCGCCGCCGACCGCGAGGTCGTAGACGACCGTACGCTCCGGCAGGGCGGGGTTGCCGGGGATGAACATCTTGGCGATGCGGCCGCGGTCGTCGTAGGTGACACAGGTCCAGTCGCCCCCGCCGAAGTTGACGGCGGCAGGCAGCCCGCGTGCGTTGAAGACGAACTTCTCCACGCGCGCCGTGCCGGTGGCCGAGGCCGGCGTGCTGATGGCCTTGGGCAGCCCGCGCTGGGGCGCCGGGTCCTTCGTGGACGTACAGGGGTTGTCGGCCTGTTCATCCTGGCCGTAGAAGCCGTAGGTGCGCTTGGCACCGCTGGGCGACTTCTGCGCGACGGGCCGGAACGCCGCGTCGAATTCATAGCTGGTCGCCAGAGCCAGGCCCTTGGGGTCCACCACGGTGGTGTCCGGGATTCCCAGTTCGTTGACGCGGTTCTCCACGACCCGTTCCGGGACCCCGTCGCTGTCGGCGCGCACCGTGGTCATACCGGTCGGGCCGAACGATGTCGTCTCCGCCGGGACCTTGGCACAGCCCTCCGGTGCCGGGCTCACCGGACGCCGGTCGGGACCGAAGCACTTCTGCGGACCAGGTCCGTACGTACCGGAAGGCTGGCCGGTGGCCTCGTCGTACACCGTCGTCGTCATGCGTCCCGCGGCGTCGGTGCGTGATGCCGGCTGGTCTGCGGCCGTCCATGCGGTGCGCACGGTGCGCCGAGTCGCGTCGGTGTCGGTGAGCAGCCGGCCGGAGGTGTCGTAGGTGGTACGGCGCGCCCAGCCCTGCGCCGTTTCGACACCGGCCACCCGGACGTCGGCGCCGCCCTGGCGGTAGGTGTAGTCGTGCCTGGGGCTCCCGGTGGGAGTGGTGGCGAAACCGGTGGGCTCCGGACCGGTGACGGCCGCCGCGCGCGGGGAGTCCTTCGCGTAGCCGATGCGGTACCGGGCAGCGGCGGTGTCCCGCCGGGACGGATCGACGGCGATCCAGTCCATCACCAAGGGGGTACGCACCGTCGTGAGCCGGTGGTCCGCGCTGAAGCCCAGGTCGGTGGTCTCCGCCCCCGGATTCACGAAGCGCGTCAGCTTACCCGCGCGGTAGTGCAGCTGGGTCCTGCCCGCTCCCGGCACCGAGACGGCACAGACGAACCCGGCCGGGGCCGTGTCGTCCGCGCACTCGGGGCTGCCGGCGTAGAAGAACTTCAGGCCCTGTTCCTCGACGGCGTCGATCTGGGCGGCCGGTCCGTTCGCCGCGGAGCTCGCGGCGCGCTTGCCTCCGCCCTTGTCCGTACGCTTTCCGGCGGCGCGGGGCGCGGCACCCGGGGGCACCGGGGCGCTGCCCGGGCCCTGACCGGCGGCAGCGGCCGGTACCGGCGTCGCCGCTCCCGGGCCGGGGCGCCCGGCGGAGTTGGCCGCGCTCGCGGTGTCCGCGCCTTCGGCGGCGGGCGTCACACTCCAGCCCGGCGGCAGCACCGCGGCGGACGGCAGCAGCCACGAAGCCGGTACGGGAGCGGTGCGCCCGGTGCCGCTCACCCACAGCCCGGCCTCCCCGCCGCCCGCTCGGCGCCGGTACTCGACCTTGAGGTCATGGGCGCGCCCGGGCGTGAGGGACAGCACCTTGCCGTACACCGCACGGCCGCCGGTGGCGTCGGGGCGCTTCCAGTCGTTGAGCACCAGCTTCCCGTCGAGCCAGATCCGCAGCCCGCCGTCGTACGTACCGCCCAGCCGGTAGCGTCCGCGCTCCGGCACCCTGAGCTGACCGGTCCAGCGGGCCCGGAAGGGAGCGTCCGTCGCGGCCTGCGGGTACGGAGCCTGTCCGCCCCAGCGGAAGTCGATCCGGGCGTCGGTCCGGACCGCGGCCGGCTGCTCCCCGGCTGCGATTCCGGTCTGCGAGTCGCCCTTGAAGTACGAGCCGGTCAGGCCGGTACCTGCGACGGCGTGCGAGTTGTAGCTGAACGTCGCGCCCAGCGGACCCGAACCCGTGGATACCTGAGGGGTGTTGACGGAGGCCGTCACGTTGCCCGTGGCCAGGTTCACCGTCACCGGGCCGAGCGTGTCGGTGGGCACGGGGCCACCCGCTGCCTGGGCGCCCAGCCGCTGGTTGACGGTGAAGGACCGCGCCGGCGCGTCCGCACCGGTTCCGCCGGTGAGATGACGCACCCGCACGGTCCACCGGTACTGCCCGGCGTCCTTCAGCAGGCCCGCGGGCACCTTCCAGCGGGGCTTCGATATCCAGCCGGAGGAGGTCACTTGGCCGGTACGGGGGCTCTTGCCCGTCCCGATCACGAACTCGTACGCCTGGGCGCCCTTCGTCCCCGCGACGGCCAGCTCGGGGCGCGTATCCGTCAGGACGGCGCCGTCGCGCGGCCCGGACAGCGGGCCGGCGGCCGGGCCGCGTCCGGCTGTCTGCCGCGCCGCGCCGAACGCGCCGTCCGGCCAGGCCGGCTGGACCGCGTACCCGTGCGCGGCCGGCAGCAGCGCCACATCCTGCGCGTCGCCCTCCCGCGCCGATACCGGGGTCTCGGCGCCGAGCAGCGTGACCGCGAGGGTCACTGCTGCCGCGCTCGCCACCACCGCTCTGAGTCTTCTGATGTGAGCCATGCCCACCCACCACTCCAAATCGGATACGCACCGCGTTCGGCGCTCGAGAGGTATCTGTGGAGATACTGCCAACGGCGGTATCCGGCCCGAAGTCCGCAGTGAATCTTTGAATACGCGATCCGGTGGCTACCCGGTGCCACCTGCGGCTACGGTTCTGACCGTGACCACCCGCATACTTCTCGCAGACGACCAGGAATCAGTCCGAGTCGGTTTCCGGCTGATCCTCGACTCCCAGCCGGACATGGAGGTCGTCGGCGAAGCCGTTGACGGCTTGCAGGCCGTCGACTTGGCCGGAAAACTCCGCCCGGACGTCGTACTCGCCGATATCCGTATGCCCCGGATGGACGGTCTGGAAGTCACGCGCCTGCTTGCCGGGCCCACCGCCGAGGACCCGGTGCGGGTCGTCGTCGTGACGACCTTCGATCTGGACGAGTACGTCCATACCGCGCTGCGCAACGGAGCCTGCGGATTCCTGCTGAAGCGATCGGGCCCCGCACTGCTCGTGGAGGCGGTCCGTGCCGCGATGGCGGGCGACACAATGATCAGTCCCTCGGTGACGGTCCGTCTGCTGAAGCACCTTCAGAGCCCGGGCAGGAGTCCGGGCAAGCAGCCGGTCGAAGCGCTGACCGAGCGTGAGACCGAGATCGCGCGTCTCGTCGCCAAGGGCCTTACGAACGCGGAGATCGGGACAGAGCTGTTCATCTCCGCCGGCACCGCCAAGACCCACATCGCCAACATCCAGCGCAAGCTCGATGTGCGCAACCGGGTCGGCATCGCCGCCTGGGTGTGGGACAACGGCCAGGCGGAGTGAGCTGGGACGCGACACGACTCCGGGCCGGTGTATTCCGGCCCGGAGCACATCCGTCAGACCGCGCAGACGCCCTTCATGCTGTCGATGAGAGCCAGCACCGCGCGTGCGGAGGGAAGGATCATGCGACCTTCCCGAGTGAGCTGCGCCCCCGTGGAGTTCCGGGTGAAGAGCTTGGTACCCAGCATCTGCTCCAGGCACTTGATCTGGTAGCTGACCGCGGGCTGCGAATAACCCAGAGCCTTGGCGGCCTGGTCCATGCGGCCAATCTCCGCAATGGATACGAAAGCGCGGAACTCCCGTTCGTGCATTTTCCCCCCTCATCTCCGGTACAGCAGAACTGCCACACCGGATCCCGGCACCGAAGCACCGGCGGCTGACGAATTCGACTCCATATCAACTCACTTGGAGCGCAAGGGCAATGGAGAATGCAGGAAGCTGCAAAGTGAGCCTCCCTCACGAGTCGGGACATGCCGAAGGACCCCCAGTCGCTCTCGCTCCTGGGGGCTCCATTCAGATGGAGAAGATTCTTTGTTCAATTACCCATGGCCGACCGAATTCAGCACGTTGAGCCGGGCACCCCGGCGGGCGGGGGCCAGCGAGGCGATGACACCGACGACCGCGGCGCCGACCAGATAGGCGAGCATCTGCGTCCAGGGCAGCGACAGCTGGCTGACACCCTGGTCCTCCATCGCGTGGGCCACCGCGAGGCCGAGCGCCCCGCCGACCGCGATGCCGAGCACCGCCCCGAAGAGCGAGATCACCACCGACTCGGTCATGATCATGCGTATGGTCTGCCCCCGGCTGAGGCCGATGGCCCGCAGGGCCCCCATTTCCTTGGTCCGTTCGAGGATGGAAAGGGCCAGCGTGTTGATGATGCCGAGGACCGCGATGAGCATCGCGACACCCAGCAGGGCCTGCACCACCATGAGCATCATGGCGAAGCCACTGTTGAACTTCTCGATCAGCTCGGACTTCGTCTCCAGGGAGACCTCCGGGCTGCCCTTGAGCAGCTTCTCGATCTTCGGCTGCATCGAGGCCGCCTCGACCCCGTCGTCGAGCCGGAAGAACGCCTGTGAGGGCAGCTTGTTGCGGAAGCCGGCCTGTGCGTCGGCCCACGGCACGACGAGGCTGTTCGCGACGGTCGAGTTCTTGAAGATGCCGGCGACCTTGTAGGTCCGCGGCTCCCCGCGCTGGAGCTGCACGGTGAGCTTGTCGCCCACCTTCAGGTCCCGGGACTTCGCGGTGCTCGCGTTCATGACCACGGTCCCGGCGGCCAGCGAGTCGATGGAGCCCTTGTCCGTCTTCAGTCCGAGGACGTCACGCGCCTTCGTCCAGTCCTGCCAGGCGGCCACGCCCTGCGCTTCCTTGTCCACGGTCGCCGTGTCGTTCATCACGGCGGCGACATTCTGCACGCCGTCGAGCCGGTCGGCCTTGGTCAGGGCGGCCGGGTCGATGGTCGCCGAAGCGGCCGAGCCGCCCTCGCCCAGCGCCATCAGGTCGGCCTCCAGGTCCCGGGAGATCTCGCCGGTGACGCTGTCCTCGGAGGAGGACGCCACCGTACTGATCGCGGTGACCAGCGCGACACCGATCATCATCGCCGAGGCGGTCACGGCCGTACGCCGCGGGTTGCGGGCCGAGTTGCGGCGCCCCAGCTGGCCGGGGAGGGACCGGGCGAAGAGCGCGCCGAGTGCCCAGACGGTGGGGCGGCTGACCAGTGGTGTGAGCAGCGCGATGCCGACGAAGGTGAACAGCACTCCCGTCAGGATCAGTCCGATGCCGCTGGACCCGAAGAGGCCGAGCGCCAGCAGGACCAGGCCGAGACCGAGGAGGATCCCGCCGGTCCAGGTCTGCTTGGTGCCCTTGCTCTCCTCCGTGGCCGACGCCCTGATGACCGCGATGGGGGCGACCTTGGAGGCGCGCATCGCGGGGAAGAGGGCGGCCATCATCGTCACCAGGATGCCGACGGCGAACGCGGTGATCACGGCGCTCGCCGGCACACCGAGCGACGCCACCTCAAGACCGTCGGTGGCACCGGCCAGCATGTCGGCGCCCACGGCTCCGATCCCGACACCGGCCGCGAGACCCAGGGCCGAGGCGACAAGCCCCACCATGAAGGACTCCAGCAGCACGGAGTTGATGATCTGGCGGCGGCTTGCTCCCAGCGCCCGCAGGAGGGCGAGCTCCCGCATCCGCTGGGCGATGATGATCGAGAAGGTGTTGACGATCAGGAAGATGCCGACCAGCACGGCCACCGCGGCGAAGCCCAGGAGCAGTTGGTTCATCAGGTCGAGGACGCCACGTCCCTTGTCCGACGCCTTCTTCGACAGTTCCTTGCCCGTCGCGATCTCGAAGGTGCTGCCGAGTTCCTTGGCCAAGGACGCCTCGACGGCGGCGACAGACGTTTCGGGGGACGTGGTGATCTTGATCCCGGAGAACCCTCCGCCCTTGCCCAGCATCAGCCGCTGGGCGACCGGCTCGGTGAAGGCGACCGTCTGCTCCCCGCCGATGGAGTCGCGGCCCGCGGAGTAGCCGAAGATCCCGGCGACGGTGAAGGACTTCTTCGGCTCGGTCGTCAGCACGCTGATCCGGTCACCGACCTTGAAGCCGGCCTTCTCGGCCAGCCCCGCGTTGATGGCCACTTCGTCCGCCGAGCGCGGCTCGCCGCCCGAGCGCATCTTGATCAGCTTGCTCTCGCCGCGCCAGCTCTCGCCGTACCGGGGGCCGCCCGTGCTCGGCACCAGCTTGCCGTCCTTGCCGAGGACGCGCGCGCCCTCGGCCTGGACGACTCCACGGGCGTCCGTCACACCTTGGACCTCGGCGACCCGCTTGACGGTCGCCGGGTCGGTCGACGGCACCACGGCGGTTTCGCCGACCTCGGCCTTCACCTTGGGCTTCAGGGAGACCTGAAGGTCCGTGTCGTCATAGGCACCGGCGAACTGCGCGTCGATCGACCGGCCCAGGGTGTCGCGGATGACCATGGAGCCGGACACGAACATCACGGCGAGCACCACGGCTATTCCCGAAAGGAGCAGCCGGAGCTTGCGTGAGAGAAGACTCTTCAATGTGGCTTTCAGCATTACGCCACCCGCTCGCGTACATCGATCTTCCGCATCATGTCGAGCACGCTGTCCGCCGTCGGTTCCCTGAGTTCACTGACGATCCGGCCGTCCGCGAGGAAGATGACCCGGTCCGCGTACGACGCCGCGCTCGGGTCGTGCGTGACCATGACGACGGTCTGGCCCAGGGTACGGACCGAATGCTGCAGGAACTTGAGGACTTCGCTGCCGGACCTGGAGTCCAGGTTCCCGGTGGGCTCGTCCGCGAAGATCACCTCGGGCTGTGGCGCGAGGGCCCGGGCACAGGCCACACGCTGCTGCTGCCCACCGGAGAGCTCACTCGGCCGGTGGTGCAGCCGCCCGGCCAGGCCCACGGTGTCGACGACGCGGTCGAACCAGTCCTTCGAGGGCTTGCGCCCGGCGATGGCCAGCGGCAGGAGTATGTTCTCCTCCGCCGTCAGGGTCGGCAGCAGGTTGAACTGCTGGAAGATGAAGCCGATCTGGTCCCTGCGCAAATTGGTGAGGTCCTTGTCGGACATTCCATTCACCTGCTGGTCACCGACGAAAACATCACCGGAAGTGACGGTGTCCAGTCCGGCGAGACAGTGCATGAGAGTCGACTTACCGGAACCCGACGGGCCCATGATGGCGGTGAATTCACCGGCGGCGAGTTCCACGTCCACGCCGCGCAGGGCCGCCACTTGCGCTTCTCCCTCGCCGTAGAGTTTCTCTGCACCAACGGCTCGGGCTGCAATTCTCGGCCCTATCTCTGATATCGCGGTCACGCGGCTCACTCTCCCCCACGGGCTGTTACTCGGACTGTCCGGGACGGGAGCACTGTGCACCGTGCCCCACTGTTGGCTGGAGCCTAGAAGTGCGCCGTCGGGCCCACATCTGCCGAACGGCAGAGATCCGGGAAGCCCGCGTATGCCCACCTGTCGCCCACGGATCGAACTCTTGAAAGCAGGCCGGTGCCGAGGGGTGTGACGCGCATATCGTCACGCTGGACGGGCACGTACCGGCGCGGATCGCACGGAGGACGACATGGCGGATACTCGGACACTCTCCAAGTACTGGATGATCACTAACGACTTCACTCAGAACCCGTATCCCGTGCTGGAGTACGTGCGCCGGGAGAGCCCCGTGCGGGAACTGGCCATGCCCGGAGGCGGCAGGGCGTGGGTGGTGACCCGCTACGAGGACGCCAAGGCCGCCCTCGCCGACCCCCGGCTGAGCCGTGACATCCATGTGCAGTACGAGCTGATGTCGAAGCTCGCCGGGCGCCCCATGACGCCTCCGCCCGAGGAGGCGAACCACCTCGCCAACCTGGAACCGCCGCGTCACACCCCGCTGCGCAAGGCCATCAGCTTCGCCTTCACCCCGCGCCGGGCGGAGGCGCTGCGCCCGCGCGTGGAGGAGATCGCCGACGAGCTGCTTGACCGGCTGGCCGGTGAGCCGGTCCCGGACCTCATCGCCGGTTACGCCGATCCGCTCCCCGTCATCACGATCGCCGAGCTGATGGGCGTACCGGCGAAGGCCTGGCCCGACTTCCTGCGCTGGTCGACCGCCCTGCGGTCCCACTCGCCGACGGACGGCGAAGGAGTGCTCGACCGCAGCATCAAGGAACTCTCCCGCTATATGTCCGAGCTGATCGCCGCGAAGCAGAGCGAGCCCGGCGAGGATCTGCTGTCCGCTCTCATCCATGCCGCGCCTGAGCGGCGGCTGACCAGCACGGAGATCCTCTCCACCGGCTTCGCCCTGATGACGGGCGGCAACGACACCACGGCCAGCCTGGTCGGTGGGGTGATCGCCGCGCTGCTCACCCACCCCGCCGAGCGGACCGAGCTGCTGGCGGAGCCCGGCCGCTGGGGCAAGTCGATGGACGAGCTGATCCGCTATGTGAGCCCGATCAGCAACGCCTTGCAGCGGGTCACCACCGAACCGGTGGAACTGGGCGGGGTGACCATTCCGGCCGGCGAGATAGTCGTCATCAGCGTCATGTCGACCAACCGCGACACGGACCAGTTCCCGGACCACCCCGACCGGCTGGACCTGAGCCGGCACAAGCCGGCCCATCTCAGCTTCGGGTTCGGGATCCACTACTGCTCGGGCGCGCACCTGGCGAAGGTCATCACCGAGATCGGCGCGCGACGGCTGTTCGAACGCTTCCCCGGGGTCACTCTCGCCGTCGACCCGTCGGAGCTGCGCTACCAGGCGAACCCCGTCGTTCGGCCGCTGCAAGCACTGCCCGTGCGGTGGTGACGCCGGTAGCGGCCGTCTAGCTCCTGTCCGCCGGAGCGGCCCTAGTCGACTCTGCGCATGGCCGTGTACAGAACCCGGAGCATGAGGATCGCGCTGATCACCAGGACGTGGTAGCCGATGACCGGGTACAGCTCCAGCTGATCCGTGACGCGGGGCCCCTTGCCGACCCCGAAGACCACCAGCATGACCCCCATCAGCCCCGTGCAGGCGGCGAGCAGGGTGACGAGCACCTGGTGGATGAGACCGGCGACGAAGCGCTGTTCCCGCTCGTCTGCCAGGACCCGGACCCGTACCGCGAGCCGTCCCTCCTCCAGCGAAGCGCTGATGCGCTCGGCGCGGCGCGGCAGCCGGCGGAGCATCGGCAGCAGCGTCATCATCTCCTGCGCCGCCGAGTGCGCCAGGGACGGCATGTCGAAACCGGTGGAACTCTCCCCGCCGCCGGCCCTCGGTCGCCGGGAGCGGAACTTCAGCCGGTCGGTGATCATGCCGGCGGCGACGGCCCTCGCCTCGTCGAGGACGTTGAAGTCGGGGGCCAGCTGGCCCAGGGTCCCCTCGATGGTCGCCATCGCCCGGAAGACCGCGGCGACCTCCGGCGGCACCGCGAGCCCGAAGTGCGTGAGCAGCCTGAAGAGCGCGGTGAACATCTCGGTGTCCGGCTGTCCGCCGACTCCCAGGTGCTGGGCCATGAACCTCCCCAGCGCACGCTCCAGGAGCAGCGGGTCGGGCATGAGTTCGTCCCGTACCGTCGCGCGGGTGCCGAGCAGTGCGAGCAGCGCGTCGTGCATCGCCGCGGGGTCGCCCCGGTCGACGGCGAGGAGCAGCTCCTGGATGGCCAGGCGCGCTGCCGAGTCGATCCGCCCCACCGATCCGAAGTCGAGCAGTCCGATGCGTCCGTCGTCCAGGAGCAGCATGTTCCCCGGGTGCGGGTCGGCGTGGAACACCCCGACCCGCAGAACCTGGTCGAGCAGGGCCGCGAAGGCGGTACGGGCGAGTTCCTGACGGTTCAGTCCCCGCTTGTCGGCGACGGCTCCCGCCCGGTCGAGCGTGACCCCCTCCATCCACTCCTGCACGAGCACGCGGGAGGAGGTGAATGCCTGGTGGACCCGGGGTATCCGCACCGCGGCCCCGGGTTCGTGCCCTCCGCAGGCTGCCGCCACCGCGGCGGAGTTGCGGGCCTCGATACGGAAGTCCAGCTCTTCCCGCACGGAGTCGGAGAACCCCTCCCCCAGGTCCCTGAGCCCGAGGGCCTGCACGGACCGGGCCCGTTCCTGCAGGCCGCGGGTGATGGCGAGGACGATGTCGAGATCGCGTTCGACCGACTGGCGGATCCCGGGACGCTGCACCTTCACCACGACGGTGGGCCCGCCGCGCAGTCTGGCGCGGTGCACCTGGGCGATGGAGGCGGCGGCGAGCGGCACATGCTCGATCCACTCGAAGACTTCCTCGACCGGCTTGCCCAGCTCGTTGTGGAGCACGGCTTCGACCTCCGGCCAGGGGGCGGCCGGCACATCGTTCTGCAGCTGGCTCAGCTCGTCGATGAAGTGCGCGGGCAGCAGGTCATGCCGGGTCGACATCACCTGCCCCAGCTTGATGAGCGCGCCGCCGCACTCTTCCAGCGCGAGCCGCAGCGCCTTGGCGGACTGCAGCCCTGTCGCGTTCGCCGCGAGGGCACGGTCCAGGCTGGTCCGGCCGCGCAGATAGCGGCCAAGCCCATGGCGCATGAAGATGCGGCTGATCTGCGCGTAGCGGCGGGTCCGGTGGAACCGTTGCCCGAGGCCCCGTACGACCTGCCAGGGCCGCGCCCAGCTGCCGTACGGCACAAAGACCTCGACCACCACGAGCGTGGCCATCGCGCCGAGCAGCGACAGGGCGATCTGGACCGTGGAGAGCGCTTCGAGGCTCTCCACGTCCACGACGACCTGGTCGAAAACGATCAGTATGCCCAGCCCGACCAGTCCGGCGGCAGCGGCCCGCAGGGGGCCGACACGGATGCCGAGCAGACGCCGGGAGGCGGTGGAGACGGCGAAGACGAGGAGGCCCAGGGAACCCGCCGCGGCCAGGACCACAAAGATCACGAAGGGCACGTTGTCCGTCACGTCGGCGGCCGATACGTACATGGACCGGTTCCTCACATACATGGAGCGCTTCCTCCGAAGTCGAGGCACTTCCTACGGGGCAAGGCTCTCGCGGTGTGTGGTCGCAGGCCCCGAGTCCCGCTCCTCGGCCGAAAGGACCGGTCCGGCTAGGCGGTTCGTACTGCCACGTACCGGCAGAGCGCGTCAAGGGCCTGGAACGCCGGCTGGTACTCCAGTTCGCTGAGCGCGTCCCTGGCCCGGTCCAGGCTCGCGTGCATCATCGCCTTGGCCTCGTGGAGGGCGGGCGAGGTCCCGAAGAGCTCCAGAGCCCGTTGGTGTGCAGCCGTGTCGGCGGAGGGTCCGGCGAGAAGGAGTTCGCGCAGCTCGGCGCCGCCGGGGCTGTCGTCGGCGCGGGCGAGGAGTATCGGCAGGCTCGCCACCCCGGCCAGCAGGTCCTTTCCCTGCTCCTTGCCCGTTTGGCCGCAGGGTGCGACGAGGTCGAGCAGGTCGTCGGCTATCTGGAAGCCGGTGCCCAGCTCGTGTCCGTACTGCTCCAGGGCGCGGATCGCGGCCATGTCGGCGCCCGACTGGTACGCGCCGATGGAGAGGGACATGGTGAACAGCGCGGCCGTCTTGCCCGCGAGGACCTGGAAGTAGTGCTCGATGGGGTCCTCGTCGGGGCCCGGGCCGACGAGTTCCCTCAGCTGTCCGGTGACGAGGTGCCCGGCGGCCTGCGCGTTGAGCCGCACCGGTTCCGGGCCGAGGGTGGCGGAGAGCTGGGCGGCGCGGGCGAGCAGCCAGTCCCCGCCGAAGACCGAAGACCGGTCTCCCCAGCGGACGTTGACGCTGGGGACGCCGTGCCGGGTGGTGGCGGCGTCCATCACATCGTCGTGGTAGAGCGAGGAGATGTGGACCAGCTCGGTGACGACGGCGGCCTCGATCACCCCGGCCCGCCACGGCTCGCCGAACTCCGCGCCGAGCAGCACCAGCAGCGGTCGCAGACGCTTGCCGCCGGCCGCCGCCAGGTATCCGGTGAGTGCGGCGACCCTCGGGTCGGCGGCGTCGGTCGCGTTGTCCTGCAGAGCCTTCTCCGCCGCTTCGAGCCCGGCGTACAGCCGTGCCGTCAACTCGGCGTCCTCTATACCGAGTTGGCCGACCAGCATGCCGCTGTCCGGCGCACGTAAGGCGAATTCGCGTCGGAGCGGTCGCATCAGGGCTGTCCTCCAAGGGCACTTCGTGTTCATGAGCATTTCGCTGGCAGGAAAACGCACATGCTGCGAAGACCCCCCGGTCAGCGGGAATCATAGAGCCCATCATCGGATATTCCAGACCCGCCTGTCATCTTCCTGCCACATGGAGTGGCGCTCAACAACCTGCTCAGCGGCGCTTGTTACGCTCCGGGACGATCTCAACGAGGGGAATAAGAGTGCGCAAGAAGATTTCCGTTGTCGCCGTCGTTGTCGCCGGGCTGCTGTCGTTGGCGGCGGCTCCCGTGGCCGCGGCCGACAGCGGTGGCACCGGCGGCACCGGACGTACGGGTACCGCCTGCGGGAGCGTCAAGTTGTCGGGCGCTCTGCCGGCACCGCCCCCGGGGATGACGGCTCAGCAGAAGGTCACCATCGGCCCCGACTGTGAGCCGCGGCAGGGCAAGGTGGAGTTCGTGCCCGCCAAGGCCGGCCGGGCATCGACGGCGGCCGCCGCCGACAGCCGCCAATTGCGCTCCTGGTCGGAGATGTTCGACTGCTGCAACATCCGGATGACCGGGCTCTACACCGCGTCCACCTGGAACACCGAAGCCGACCGCATCACGGACGCGAGCACCACGGTGACGCACGGCTGGAACCGGGAGCCGTGGAACGCCGGCTGGTCCTTGAAGTCGTCGGACTCGACGGAGGACTGCACACGGGACTGTGCCGTCTCCAAGGTCCGGGCGCATGCCGAGTTCGGTTACCAGGGCATTTTCGACCCCACGGGCGGCTGGTACGCGAACACCCACGACTCCGCGATCGAGCTGCGCTCAGACGGCACCGCCCAGTGCACCTTCGACGTCGACCTGCGGCACACCTTCGTCGGCTGGAACTGGGTACGCGGCTGCTCCTGACCCGGCCGGGAGGCAGCTGAACCGGGGGCTCCGGGTGCCCGCCGGGCAATCAGTCGGCCCGCCCCGGATTCCCTGTTCCGCACATTCGAATATTCGATGCCCACTCCTTCTGTGCCGATCCGCACCCTTACGTTTTGGGAGCGCACAGCCCCTCATCGCAAGGGTGCGGGGTCCTCTACGTGTATCAACGAAGGAGAGCGCATGAAGAAGCTCACAATGGCACTGGGCACCACCCTGAGCGGTATCGGTCTCGTCGCGGGCCTGCAGACGACGGCCCAGGCCGCCGCTCCGGCCGCCGCGACGACCGTGCCGAGCTGTGTTTCGTATGAGCAGCGCTTCGTTCCCTTTAGCCCCTACACCCACTACGACGTCACCAACGGCTGTTCCACCACTGTCTCGGTACGAATGCAGTTCTCGAACGGCGGCTACGACACCTGCAACACCATTCCCGCCGGCGGCAAGATAGAACTCAAGTACTGGGCGTTCGCTTTCCCGGGCCTCAAGGGAATTGCCTCCTGCTGAGGAAAACGCAGCTGAGCTGAGTTGCAAGCCCGGGCCTGGCGAACTCTTCACCAGGCCCGGGTCAAGCGTTGTCCGACGGTGCCGGCCGTCGACCCTTCTCACGTGCCTATGCCGTGATCACGTATGTGCCCGCTTGCTGCGTCCGAGGCGCCTGGCATTGCCGTCTCCGGACTGGGCTCGCTGATCGTCTGCACGCAGCTCAACGGTAGTGCGCTCCACAGGATTTGGGTCGCGGCCGTGACCCCGAGCCAGTCGCGGACCAGGCTCCGGAAGGCGTCTTGTGGTTCGTCAGCCAGGTCACCTTCGTCCAGCGTCGCGAGGGCACCGACAACCGCTGGCTGCCAGGCTTCACTCCCGTGCTCAGCCCCCACACGACGCGGTGGCCGAGGTGCGTCTGCTCACGTCCAAGAAGTACGAGTGGATCGTGGAAGGCGACATCAAAGCCTGCTTCGATCCGGGTGCTACGGCAGACCCTCTCGTCGCAGGCGGACGGCGGGCGTCAGCCGGGCCAGGTGCCGGCCAGCCGGTGCAGGGTGGCGGCGCCGGCCCGGTCGGCAGCGGCTTTGGCGGCAGCGAAGATCGCTCCCTGCACGGCCGCGGCGAGCAGGACCTCCTGCCAGGAGCGGTCCCGGTCGGTGGCATCCGGGGCGTCCTCGTCGTGCCCGAGCACCTTCCAGGTCTGCTTGAACGCCGCTCCGGCGATCAAACCGCTGGCTGCTCCCAGGCCAGACCAACAGGTTTGTAGGCGATCTTGGATGCTTTCACCGACGCCCCTTGTTACCGCTTCTTGACTAGCACCAGCACCACGAGCGCGGCGGCCACCGCCACCAAGGGGCCGCGACGCTGCCGCGCGGCCTGATATGCCTTGTCGGTGGCCTCTTGTGGGGTCTTTTCTTGGAGCTAGCTCGACACCGTGGCTGCGGCCTGGGTGATCTGGTCCCTGGTGTGGGCGGCCTTCGCCGTGACCGGCTCGGGGAGCTTGTCTGCGCCGCCTTGGCAGCCCGGGTCGCCTTGTCCTTGACCTGCATCGCCTTCTCCTGCACCTGCACCTTTACCTCAGTGGCCTTGTGCTGAGCCTGTGCTTTCACATCTGCTTTGCCGGCCAGAGCCTCCACCGTCTGCCCGAGCCGCTCGCGCGTGGCCTCGGTCTTCTCGCGCAACTCCTCGGGCGTAGGAGTCTCGTTGGGGGACTGCGGTTTGTAACTCATCGGTGCGCTTTTTCCTTGATCTCGGCCACGTCGGCCTTGATGCTTTCGATGGCCTGCTCGGGGGTGGGCGGGGCGGCCTGGGCGACCTGCTTCTTACCTACGAAGGTCAAGACCCCGGCGATCACCAGCAGCACGCCGAAGACGGTCAGTGCTGATGCCCACACCGGCAGCACCAGTGCAAACGCAGCGATGCCCGTGGCCACCAGAGCCTGCAGCGCGAGAAACGCCACCATGCCCGCGCCGCCGAACAGGCCGCCGCCGATACCGAACCGTTTGCCCTTTTGGACCATCTCCACCTGCGCCAGGTGCATCTCGTCACGCACCAGCTGCGCCAACTGCTGCGACGCCTGGGTGACCGGGGCCCCGATCGAGTCGTCCTGACTGCTCGGCTCGGTGGGGTGCTCAACGGCGCTGGCCGCGGGGCGAGTCCAGGGTCGCGGGCTCCGCGTAGACCTCCCGCACGTCCAGCATCCGCCGCGCCTGGGGGCTGTCCCGGAACGCCCCGTGCGCGGCCCGCCCCTGCGCGGTCTCCGCCCACCCGAAGAGCGCTTGCTGCTCGGGCTCTCCCGGGGTGGTTCCCGCCGCTGACTGATCCACGTGCCGTCCCTGTCGTCTCTGTCTTCACTCTCCCGCTCATCGGGGCCTCTCGCATTCCGACCGACCCCGGAGGCAACCGTTCCGTCGCCAAGCAGGGCGCCCTCGCCACCACCCCCAGACAGGGGCGAGCGGCCCCGGTCACCGCCCTGTCGGCGCCGACACGGACGGCCGGGTCGCCCGTATCAACCACCCCGTAGCGATAAGACACCCCACCGCCGGCACCGTCATCAGCAGCGGCACCGTGGAGACGCCCGCCCACTCGATGCCCTTGCCGAGCACCGGCGCGGCGGCCACGCCGCCGATCATGGATGCCGCGATCACGTACGCGCCCGCCCGCTGCGCCCGTGGCACGGCGCGGGAGAGCCACGGCAGTCCGATCGGGAAGATCGGCGCGTGGAACAGGCCCACGCCCGCGTAAGCGTAGGGCGCGATGGGCGGGATCAGGGCCAGCAGCAGGCAGCCCGTCATTCCCACGCAGCTCACCACCATGATCTTCTCCACCGGCCAGCGCAGCGTCAGCGGTATGACCAGGAACCGGCCCGCGGTCACCATGAGCCAGAACGCCGAGGTCGCCGTGGCGGCGGTGCTCGCGCTGTGGCCGATGGACTCCAGGTGGGTCGGCTCCCAGCCGCCGACTCCGGTCTCCACCGACACCATCAGCACGTACAGCGCGATGAAGACCATGATGATCGGGAGGGGGCGGGCGCGCAGGAGCGGCGGCGGGTCAGCGGCGTCAGCAGGCTCCTCTGCGGTGTGAGGGGAGGAGGTGTCGTTGTCGCTGTCGTCGGGGAGCGGGGCGCCGCCCGGCCGTTGCCCTTCGCGGACCCCGCCCAGAGTCGTCATCAGGATCGCGGAGAGAACGGCGAAGCCGATGAAGATCGCGGGGTAGTTCTCCGGACCGAGCAGGGCGATCAGCGCCGGAGCGCCGACGGCGCCGATGCCGTAGAAGGCCCCGATGACGTTGAGCATCGCCGGGCTCCGGCGGCCGAAGCCGACCGCGAAGAGCTGGTTGAGGCCGTAGTCGATACCGCCGAAGCCAAGGCCCGTCACCGCCGCGCCTGCCAGCGCCAGGGGCCAGTTGGGAGCGAGGGCGAGGCCGAGGCCGCCCGCCGCCATCAGCAGGTACGACGTACTGAGCAGGGCCCGGTTGCCCCACCGGCCGTGCACCCGGTTGAGGAGCAGTACCCCCGCCACTCCGCCGATGAAGTGGGCGCTCAGACCGAGCCCGGCCGCGGACGGGGAGAGGCCGAAGTTCTCGCGGAAGGCCGGGATCGCCGGACCGTAGAGAGCCTGCAAGGCGCCGATCAGCACGAACCCCACGCACGACGCCACGACCGCGAACGGGCTGAAGAGCGGCGGTGGTTCGGCGGCCTCTCGGGTAGGTGCCGTGCTCGTCTGGGGCTCGGACACAGCGGGCTCCTTGCCATCTCTCATCGGATACGTCCCCGTCCCTGCCGGCGGCCGGCACCGGATGGTCGGTGGCCGGCCGCCGGCCATTCTTCACCGGCCGATGAGCGCGGGCTGTTGTTCGTTCGACAGCAGGCGGTTCAGGACGTGCTGGGTGCGCATGCCGTCGCCGAAGCCGGCCAGCGGGCCCTTCGAACGGCCGTGGGTGACGGCGTGGGTCCACTCACGCATCTGGTGGTGGAAGGTGTCGCCCCACCCCACGATCTCCCCCGGCGGGTCAGCGAGGTGTTCGCCGCGCTCGAACGTCCCCTGCTCCCAGGCCACTCGGGACTTGAGGTAGTACACGGAACCGTCACTGGAGTGGTACGACAGCTCCTTGTCGCTGCCGATGATGCTGAGGGAGAAGCCCAGTTCGTCCGGTGGCGAGGACTTGGAGGTGATGAGGTTGAAGCCCACCCCGTTCTCCAGGTTGCCGCTCACGAAGGCGTAATCGTCGACCTTGACCTCGCGCCCCTCCTTCTGCGGCACATTGATCTTGAGTTTGACGCGGCACGTGTCGCTGTCGACCGGGCTTTTCAGCAGATGGTGCAGCATGTCGATCAGATGTACGCCCAGGTCGCCGAGGGAGCCGCTGGTCGACCTGCCCAGATCGCTGTCGCGCCAGGTGAAGTGGGTGCGGGTCAGCGCGCTGCCGCGCTTCAGGCTCACTTCGGCGAAGAGGACCGGGCCCAGGTCACCGCGGTCGATGAGCAGACCGATCTCCTGGATCACGTCCAGGAAGCGGTAGTTGAAGCCCATGGCGCAGACCAGGCCACTGGCCTCGGCGAGTCTGGTGACCCGCTCCGCCTCGGCCACCGTCGTCGTCATCGGCTTCTCGCACAGGACGTGCTTGCCGTTCCGCAGTGCCTCTTCGGCGTAGTCGGCGTGGGTGTGGTTGGGGGAGGCGACGATGACGGCGTCGACGTTCCGGTACAGCTCAGCGGGCGAGGCGAAGGCGCGGCAGCCGAAGCGGTCGGCCGTCTCCTGTGCCTTGCCGGAGTCCAGGTCGTACACGCCGACCGCCGTGGCTTCGGGCACGGTGCCGATCGCGCGCAGATGCATCATCGCGATGTTCCCGGCGCCGATGACTCCTATGTTCACTGGGGTGCCTTTCCGTTCGAGTGAGGGCGGGGCGGTCAGTGGCCGAGGTGGTGGCGGAACGAGGTGAGGATGGCCTGGGCGTAGTCGTGCTCCGACACGCGCGGGAAATTCGCCCTGGCCTCCGGCGTGCAATTGCCCACCAGGGTGCCGTGCCGTACGGCACGCAGCATTTCGAGGTCATTCCCGCTGTCCCCGAAGGCGAAGGTGTGTTGCGGGTCGACGCCGAATCGGCTGCAAATGTGCTGCACGACGTTGCGTTTGCCGCAGGTCGGCGGGGTGAAATCGACGTCGAAGCAGTCGGCTGGGTCACCGGTGGCCGGGTTGCAGCGGCTGATGTTGAGGCCGAGGTTCTCTTCCTTCGCCAGGTCCCGCACCCGGTCCAGGGCTTCCGCGTCCCGTCGCTGGTCCCCGAGCGTGCGGAAGTAGTAGTTCTCCATGAACTCCGTGGAGTTGCCGTTGTTCTGCGGGAAGAGCGTGACCCTGTTTCCGGCGAGCCGCTCGACGATCCGCTCCACCTTGGCCTTGCTGAAGCCACTCGCCTCCAGCTGTTCCTGCCACCGCTGATCGGGCTCGGGGAAACCGTTCCTGAAGAAGGTGAGTTCCGTGCCGAGGGAGCTGGCGACGAAATGCGGGAGTACGCGCGCGCCGCACCGTTCCATCTTCTTCTGGACAGAGGCGAGCGAACTCCCCGTGACCCAGCCGAACAGCAGTTGGTGGCGCTCTCCGGCATCGAGGAGGAACTGCTCCAGGGCCGTGAGGTGGGAACGCTGCTCGGAGGTCGCGGCATGTGCGAGGTAGGTCTCGTCGAAGTCGGAGAACGCGGCGAAGCGGACCGACGCCGGGGGCGGCAGGTGCGTCGGACCGGCCGACCCGACGCCGAGCAGCACATCGGGCCCGGTCACGTCTGTGCCCGCAGCGCGTCGTGCAGCGCGTCGATCACCCGGTCCTGCTCTCCGAGCGACATACCCGCGTGCAGCGGCAGGTGCAGTACGTGGGCGTTCAGCTGTTCGGTCCGGGGCAGGGAGACATCACCGAAGAGCTTCTCGCGCAGCGGGGTCTCGTGCTGGTGCGTGAGGACGGGGTAGTACACATCCGTCTCCACCCCGCTCGACCGGCTGACCCGCGTCCGTACGGTGTCCCGCAGCCCGTCCTCGTGGAAGACGAGGGGGAAGAGGTGCCAGGCGTGGTCGGGCGCGAACGGCGGTACGTCGAGGGGGACCTGCCGCGCCAGCGGGCTCAGCGCGTCGATGTAGCGCTTCGCGAGGCAGGCCCGCCGCAGAGCGCGCAGGCTCAGCCAGGGAAGCAGTGCGAGACCGATGGCGGCCATCGTGTTGTCGATCCGCGAGTTGAGGCCGAACGTCTCGCACTTGATGTTCTTCTGGCCCGGCACGAATCCGTGGTAGCTCAGCACACGGCAGCGCTCGGCGATCTCGGCGGAGCCGGTGATGACGGCGCCGGACTTTCCGCAGAGTCCGAAGTTTTTGTACGGGTTGAAGCTGAGGGCCGCGGCGTCGGAGTACTGCCCGACGCCGGTCACCCCGATCGCCTGGCAGGCGTCCTCGACGAGGCTGACCCGGTGCCGGTCGGCGACCGCTCGCAGGCCCGCCATGTCGGCGAGGCGGCCGTAGAGGTGGACCGGGAGGATCGCGGTGGTGCGTGCGGTGATGTGCTCTTCCACCGAGGCGGGGTCAAGGTTTCCGTCCGGCAGGGTGACGTCGGCGAGGACCGGTTCGGCGCCGCACGCGAAGACGGCGTTCTCGGTGGCGGCGAAACTGTTCGCCGGAAGGATCACTTGGTCGCCCGGCCCGACGCCGACGGCACGCAGCGCGATGATGAGGGCGTCGGTTCCGCTGCCGGTGGCGACGGTGTGCGCGGCACCGAGGAATTCGCTCAGTGCGCCCTCGAAGGAATCGACGGCCGGGCCGCTGGTGAAATCGCCGCTGTCCAGCACGCCGGCGAAGGCGGCCGCCGCTGCGGTCTTCTCCTCGGGTGACAGAAGACGGTCCTTCGGCAGGAAGGCGACGCCGGTGGTGTCCGGGGACTCGGGGAAAAGAGTTCTCAGGACAGACGTATCACTTTCGGAATGCCGCAGCGTTTCCAGGGTCTTCGCCAGCTCATGGTTGGCGAGGGTTTCCCGGACCCGGAATGCTAAGGGCGCTCCGGCTAACACTCCTTGCGCGAGTTCGTGAATGCTTGCGCTGTCCCCGGTGAGCGTGCGTCCGGCAACAACTGCCTGGTCTTTTTCCATGGACAAGAGTTCCACCTCGCAGGAAGGCAACCGCCCTCGGGAGCCGGCGGTGCGGTTCGGATCCGTCTCGTCATCCACGATGGCTGACTTCGGACCGCGGGTACAGCGATGGTTGCTTAACGTGATTGGTTAGCTGGACTTCTGTGTTCACCAGGATTTCAACTGCGCGATTCCCGTGCCATGAATGCCGAATGATTAACGGCCTTCTTACGCGTTCAGGACCGCGCGGGCCGGGGCTCCAGGCTCAGCACCAGCGGGGCCGCGAGCAGGCTGAGGGCCGCCAGGAAGAGCCAGGGCCAGGCCGGCCCCAGGGACAGCAGGGACGTGAGCACCACCGGGGCGACGGCTCCGCCGAGCGACCACGAGAGCTGGTAGACGCCGAGATAGCGGCCGCGGGCGTGCTCAGGGGCCATGTACACACTCAACTCCCCCATCGGCGGGGAGCCGAGCACCTCGGCGAGGGTGTAGATGACGACGGCGGCGAGCAGCCCTGCCGGCACGACCCAGACCGGTATCAGCGAGAGGGCGGCGAAGACGCCGAAGGCGACGGCGTTGACCAGGCAGGCGAGGACGATCACCCGGGTCGACCGGTGCCGTTCGATCCAGCGCGTTGCGAGGGTCTGCGTGGTCGCCACCAGCACGGTGTTGAGCGTGATCAACACGCCGCCTACCCAGGCGCCCGCGCCCAGGCTGTCCGTGGCGTAGATCCCGAGCAGCACGCTCAGGACCATGGAGGCCAGGACGAAGGAGAGGTTGGCGGCGACCAACCGCATATAGGCGCCGTCGCGCAGGACCGTGGCGTAACGGGCGGCGGCGCGGGGCGCGGGCGGGTCTGCGCCGTCCCTGCCGTGCCCGCCGTCCTCGCTGTCCCCGCCGACCCCGCCGACCCCGCCGTCCGGACGCTCGCCGTGGTGCCCGGCGGCCTCCGCGCGGTTCGGGCGCCAGCCGCGCAGCAGCCACGCCGCCAGCAGATAGCTCACCGCTTGGACCGCCACTACGGCCTTCAACCCGGTGGTGCTCGCCATCGCCATGGCCAGTGCCGCGATCGCGCCGCCGAACCCGATGCCCACGTTGCGCAGTGCCCGGAAGAACCCGAACCAGCGCGTGCGGTCCTCGTCGCGGGCGACGAGGGTGACCAGTGCGCTGCTCGACGTCCAGTACATCGCCGCACCCGTCTGGACCACGCACTGCGTGACGACGATCTGCCAGGCCGACTCGGCGAAGAACAGGCATACGAAACCGAGCGCCGAGACGAGGTTCCCCGAGGCCACCACGGTCCGGGGGCCGACCCGGTCCAGCAGCCAGCCCGCCAGCGCCGGCACGGGAAGGGCGATCGCGTGCCCCAGAGTGAGGCAGGCCCCCACCTCCACCAGCGACAGCGAGGTGGTTCTGGCGAAGTAGACGACCAGGAACGCGATGACGAGTCCGCCGGCCAGACTGTCGATGATGTTGGCGGCGACGAAGCGGGCGTTGCCGGAGAGGTCCGGCAGGCCCAGCTTCGAGAGCAGCGTCTTGTCCGGGGAGAGGGTCGGGGACTGGCTCGGCGAGAGCTTCTGGGTCATCGGTTACGCGCCGACATGCCCATCGGCGCCACCCGTGCCGTCACCGTCGCCGTCGCCTCTGTCGCCCGTACTGATGTGCACGGCCTTCGCCAGCCGTTCCGCCGCTCCTTGCAGGTCCTCGTCGAGCGGCCCGTCGACGACGACGGACACCGCCCGCCCGCCGGAATCGCTCCACTGCCCGAGCTGCTGCCCCGCTTCCCGTGTGACGATCACGGCGACAAGCCGCGCGGGGGCGTCCGGCTCCACCGGGGCGAACCGAGGCCAAGCACCGTCCGTGGTCACCCACGACACGGGCACGTCCTCGGCGCACGTCACGTCGCTCAGCACACCGGAGGGGTGTTCGAGGTAGACCTGCCGGGCCCGGCGTCGAGGGGCGGGGACGGTGGGCCGCTCTCCGAGCGCGAGGTCGAGGAGGGCCGGTTCCAGGGGGCGGCCGGTGGCGAGGTGCCACAGCTTGGTGATGGCGTCACCCGGCGGCCGGGCCGCGACCTCCATCAGGGCGACGCCCTCGCCGCTCAGCCGGAACTCGGCGTGGCTGATGCCCGTACGGAACCCGATGGACCGCAGCAACGAGGCGTTGGCCGCCAGGAGTCGGTCCTCCTCGGCAGCCGACAGGCCCGACGCGGGCGAGGTGTGGCCGGTCTCGGTGAAGTAGCGGGTGCCGTCCTCGTTCGTGTTCTTGCCCGTGATGCCGGACCAGAGCACTTCACCCTCGTACACCAGCGTCTCCACGGAGAACTCCGCGCCGCGGACGCGCTCTTCGAGCAGCAGCATCTCGTCCGGCGGGTACTGCGCGAGCTCGGCGCGGAGTTCGGCGGAGTCGGCCACGGACCGTACGCCGGAGCTCGACATGCGTCCGGCCGGCTTCAGCACGGCGGGGAAGTCCTGCCACTCGTCCGCCACTTCCGCCGCCTGCCCCGCCCGGCCCAGCATGGCCCAGCGCGGCGCGAGCTCCGGCGCGGCCAGGCGCTGGAGCACCTTGTGGCGGCAGACCCGTGCCGCGTGGGCACCGGGGCCGGGAAGGCCGAGGGCCTCGGCGAGGGCACCGGCCGGTTCGACGAAGACCTCCCCGCAGTTGAGGACTGCCCGTACGCGGTAGTCGGTCAGATACGTCCGTACGCCCGCGAGCAGGGTGTCCAGCTCGCAGTCGTCGACATGGACGGCCTGCGCCACCCGCGAGAGGGGATGGCGCGGGTCGCCGCGGTGCAGGGCGAGCCGGTCGGCGGGGGTCTCCGGGCCGAAGAGGAACAGGGGCGTGAGGCCACGGCTCTCGATCTCCGCGATCAGGTCGAGATGGCGGCAGAAGACGACGAGGTCGGTCAGGACGACGACAGCGGGCGGGGCGGAATCAGCGGTCTTCATCGGAGGGGCGTGTTCCTTGCTTCAGGGTGTTCGGAGCGCTTCGGGGTGCGTCAGGGCGCTTCGGGGTGGTGGCCGTCCGTGTGCAGCTGGTGCCAGCGCTCCAGCATGTAGAGCGTCCACAGCGCGTACGTGTTCTCGGGGCGGAACTCCGTGGCGAAGGTGCGCAGCGCGTCGGGCGCGAAGTAGCCGCGGTCGAGGCAGGACTCCGACAGCAGCGCGGACTGGATGGTCTCCCGCAGCTCCGTGCCGAGCCAGCCCTCCAGGGGAACGGCGAGTTCCTGTTTGCGCCTGCTGAGCACCGAGTCCGGCAGCCAGCGCGCGGCGACCTGCTTGAGCAGCGCCTTCTCGTTGCCGTCGACCAGGTTCGCCGAGGCCGGAAGCCGGGTGACGAAGTCGATCAGACGGTGGTCGAGGAAGGGGCTGCGCGGCTCGACGGAGTGGGCCATGGCCATCCGGTCGATCTTCACCAGCTGGGCGTCCGGCAGCCAGAACCCGCAGTCCACCTGCATGACGCGGCTCAGCTCGGCCGTGCCCGCGTCGGTCCGGGCGAAACGGTCGCGCAGGTGGTTGTACGGGTACTCCGGCAGCGTCGCCCGGAAGGCCCCGCTGTAGAGGCGGTCCTTGATGCCGCCCCGTACCCCGTCCACGAGGACGGCCTGGTAGCGGTCGGCGATACCGCCGTCCCCGGCGGCGAGCGCCTCGGCGTCCACCTTGGCGGCGGACTCGGGGGCGATACCGGGGAGTTGCTGGAAGATCTTGTAGCGGTTGTAGCCGCAGAAGATCTCGTCGGAGCCGTCACCCGTCAGCACGACGGTGACGTACTGCCGGGCGAGCCGGTACATGCAGTGGGCCGCGATGGCGGACGGGAAGGCGTACGGCTCCCCCACGTGCGTGAGGATATGGTCGATGGCCTGGCGGGCGTCGTGGGCACCGATGCGGTACGTGTGGTGGTCCGTGCCGCAGTGCTCGGCGACCTGGCGCGCGTACACCGACTCGTCGAACGCGGCGTGCTCGAACCCCACCGAGAAGGTGTGCATGCGCCGGCCGAGCCGGCGCGAGGCCATCGCCACGACGAGGCTGGAGTCGAGCCCGCCGCTGAGCATCGCGCCGAGCGGCACCTCCGACTCCAGCCGGTCGGCGACCGACTGCTGCAGCAACGCGTCGATCCGGTCCACGGCCTCCGGGCCGCTCATGTCCGCCAGGTCGTCGTGGAAGTCGAACTGCCAGTACCGGCGCGCCTTCTCCGGCTGCCCGGCCTCGAAGGTGAGCACGGTGCCCGGCTCCGCCTTGCGCACCTGCTGGTAGATGGTGTGCGGGCCGGGCACGACCCGGTAGCTCAGGTACTGGTCGACGGCGACCGGGTCGACCGTCCGCCCGATGCCCGGATGCTCCAGCAGCGCGGCCATCTCGGAGGCGAAGGCCACGGTGCCGTCGGCGAGCCGGCTGTAGAAGAGCGGCTTCTTGCCGACCCGGTCGGTGGCCAGCAGCAGCTTGCGCGTGCGGGTGTCGTACACGGCGAGCGCGAACATGCCGTGCAGCTCGTTGACGAAGTCCTCGCCCAACTCGTCGTAGAGGAGCGGGAGTACGTGCGCGTCGCTGCCGCCCCGCACCCGCCTTCCGCGCCTGGCGAGCAGTTCGCGCAGCGCCTGGTGGTTGTAGATCTCGCCGTTGAACACGCAGACGATGCCGCGGTCCTCGGAGTAGACCGGCTGGGAGCCGTCACCGAGGCCGATCACCTTGAGCCGGCACATGCCGAACGCGGCCTGGCCGTCGTGGTGGTAGCCGTCCTCGTCCGGACCGCGGTGGGCCATGGCGGCGCAGGCGGCGGAGGGGAATCGTTCCAGGGGAGGTGTCAGGCCGAAAGTCGCCGTACCGGCGATGCCACACATGTGCTTCTCACCGCTCCTTGATGTTGAAACGGCGCTTGGCGTGCGGGGACTTCATCTCGTCGGGGGCGATGGCCCGGACGCCGATCTCGCCCACCATGCCGGAGGTGATCATCTGGGCGACGTCCGGGGCCGCCTCCATCAGGAGCTTGCGTACGGCGGCCAGCTGGTCGTCGAGGATCTCGTCGGCGACGACCCGGATGACCAGCCCGTCGTCGTCGGCGACCTCGAAGGCGGCGCCCGGGAAGACCACCGCCATGGCCTGGCAGATGTCGTAGCTGCTGACGCGCTCGCCGTGCTTGAAGTCGCCCCCGAGCCGGCCGTCGATGCGCTCGAAGGCGTGGACCCGGCGGCCCTGGTGGTCGATGACGCGCAAGCCGCTGATCAGGTCACCGGTCACATAGCGCAGCGCCGGGAAGTACGAGCGTGTGAAGGAGGTCAGCAGCAGCGCGCCGCTGTCCGTCCGGGGCGCCGACGCCTGGGCCGCGGGCGCCTCCCCGTACAGCTCTCCGGGGTGGATGACCTCGGGAAGGATGTGGTCGTGGAAGTGGTAGAGGCCGGTGTCCGCGCAGAGGTGCGCGATGGCACCGATCTCGATGCTGCCGTAGACATCGAGGACGTCCGTGACCGCTATGCCGAAGTACTCCGCCACGAGACGGCGCCAGTTGGCCGTGGCGAGATCTCCCACGACCATGATCTTGCGGGGGCTGATGCGCAGCTCGTCCGGTGTCTGCATGAGCCTGTCGAGGATCATCGGCATGGTGAAGAGCACGTCGGGCTGCCAGGAGTTGAGCAGCTCCACGTGGTCTTCGAGCGGCCGCTGGAATTCGATGTCGTGGGCGTCGAAGCCCATGTCCTCGAAGATGTGGCGGGCGGCGGCCGCGGCGTGGCCTGTTCCGAGGTCCGCGACGGCCACCGAGCCGGCCGGAAGGTCACCGACGAAGTCCTGGAACAGTTCCTTGCGCTGCGCCGTGTAGGCGGCCTCGTCCGCAGGGCTGTAGAGGATGCGCTTGCGTCGGCCGCCGCTGGTGCCGGACGTGAGGTAGGTGAACGCGTCGGGGAGGTCGTCGTGCCCGGCGGTGTAGTAGTGCCGCGTCAGCAACTCGTGGTCGACGATGGGCAGGTCGTGCAGGCGCCCTGTGCCGCGGACGCCCTGCGCTTCGAGGAGCCCGCCGTACCAGGGGAAGCGGTGGGCGTACTCCTCGGAGAGGCGGAGCAGGTCGGTCGAGTGGTCGCCGGCCCACTGGGGGGACGCGGCGGCGGGATCAGTGTTCAAGGGGTCTTACTACTTCCCAGAGTTGCGGGTGGCCCCGGCGGTGGGCCGGTGAGCCGGTGTGCGGGGGTGGCGTGCCGGCCGGTGCGGCACGTGCGTCTCACGACCAGCGCTCGGTCTCGCCGAAGAAGCCCGGCACGCTCACCGCCTGCCCGCCTTCGACGGCCCGGCGGTAGACCTGGAGGCCGACGGCGAGGTCGAGCACGCCGAGCCCGAAGGGGGAGAAGATCCTGGGCTTGTCGGCGGCCGGCTCGATCTCGCCACGGATCATCTGGGCCACGGTGCCGTCGATGAATTCACGGTGCCCGAATTCCTGCTCGGCCAGGTGCGGAGAGGTATTGGCGGTCATGCAGTGGTCGACGTCATCGAGGATGTTCTGTGCCCCGGCGACAATGTGCGGGCCTATGTCGCGCAGCGAGATGTTGAGGACCGTCTGTCCAGCGGTGAAGGTGCCCGGTTCGGTCACCCACGGCTCTCCGGCCGTGGTGGCGAAGACGACGATGTCCGCGTCCTTCACGGCACGCTCGAAGGAATCCTCGCGGTCGGCGTCGTATCCCAGACCGATGATGTGCTGCTTGAGCCGCTCGCCGTACTCGGGCGACCGGTCGTGCACGACGAAGCGGTCGACCGACCACTCCTGCGCCTGGAAGAACTCCAGGATGTTACGGGCGATGACCCCGGCGCCGATCACCGCGACGCGCTGCGCGGTCCGGCCGCCGACCAGCTGCTCCGCGCCCACGACCGCCGAGGCGGCGGTACGGGCGGCGCTGATCTGGGAGGCCTCCAGGCACGCGAACGGATAACCGGTCTCGTAGTCGTTGAGCAGCAGCGTCGCCGAGGCACGCGGAATGTTGCGCTCGATGTTGCCGGGGAAGCTGGCTATCCACTTGATACCGGCCACGCCGTATTCGCCGCCGAGATAGGCGGGCAGGGCGATGATCCGTGAATCGGGCTTCTCGGGGAACCGCAGAAAGTAACTGTTGGGATTGACGGACTGCTTGTCGTGGTGCGTGAGGTAGGTGTCGCGCACCGTCGTGACGATGTCGGAGCGCGATTCCGCGACAAGGGAGCGGATCGTCGAGCCGCTGACTACGTGAAAATCGAACATTGCTGTCACCAGTTCTCGGGCGGGTACGGTCAGACGGGTCGGTCAGACGGGTCGGTCAGACGGGGACGGTCAGGTGGTCGAGGTCGAGGTCGAGGGATTCCAGGACGTGGCGGCCGAAGGTCTCGTGCACCCAGTCGTCGTGGTAGATCGTCTGCAGATAGCGCTCTCCCATGTCGGGAGAGAGGGCCACCACCCGCGAACCGCTGGGAATGAACGGCGCGGCCTGTGCGAGCGCGGCGAGCACGGACCCGGTCGAGCCGCCGGTCAGCAGCCCGCGCTCCCGTGCGATCCGCCGGCACATGCGGACGGCGTCGGGCTCGGCCACATGGATCACCTCGTCGACCGCTTCGGGGACGCAGAGTTCGGGCGTGCGGCTGGTGCCGAGACCGGGTATGCGCCGGGGCTGCGGGCGGCCCCCGAAGGTGACGGAGCCGACGGCGTCGACGGCGGTGATCTTCGTATGCGGCGAGTGGGCGCGGAAGTGGCTGACGCACCCCATGAGGGTTCCGGTGGTGCCCGCGCCGACGAAGAGCTGGTCGACCCGGCCGATGTTCCGCAGGACCGATGAGGCCGTCGTGCTGGCATGGGTGCTGGGGTTGGCGGGGTTCGCGTACTGGTTGAGCCAGACCAGTCCGGAGTCCTCGGCGAGCCGCTCCCGGATGTAGGCGATGCGGGTGCCGAGGTACCCGCCGTTCGCGTCCCTCTTCTCGACCTGGACGACATGGGCGCCCAGCGCCTTGATGGCCGCGAGGCTCTGGGGGGAGACGTTCGGGTCGGTCACACAGGTGAAGGAGTAGCCCCTGCCCGCGGCGACGATCGCCAGCGCGATCCCCAGGCTTCCCGAGGACGACTCGATCAGCCGGGACCCGGGGCGGAGCCTGCCGTGCTGCTCGGCGTCCTCGACCATGCCCACGGCAGCCTTGAGCTTGATGGAACCGGCGGGGTTCAATCCTTCGAGTTTCAAGAAGACTTCACTGTCCGGCAGGAAGCCGTCGAGCATCAGGAACACGTCGTCGGTGACGACCTTGTGAGCATGGTGAATGATCATCGTTTCCCCGATGTCGCGCAGTGCGACGTGATGGTGGTGCGGTCGGACCGGGAGGTGGCGTGCTCCGCGGAGCTGACGCGTGAGGGTGTCGGCGGCCGGCTAGACGCCGGCCGTCTCCAGCACCCTGAGGACGCTGTGCACGGCTGACCGGCCCGCGCGCAGCTGAGCGCTGTCCGTGCCGGCACCCAGATGCGGGGTGGCGAGGACGTTGGGCAGGTGGAGGAGCGGCGACGCCCGTGGCGGCTCCTCGGCGAAGACGTCCAGCGCGGCGCAGGCGATGCGGCCGTCCTTGAGCGCCGCGGCCAGCGCGTTCTCGTCGACGATGCCTCCGCGGGCGGTGTTCACCAGGCAGAGGGAGGGCTTGACGCGAGCGAGTTCGCTCTCGCCGAGCAGGCCAGTCGTCGCCGGGCTCTTGGGGAGGTGGATCGTCAGGACGTCACTGGTCGTCAGCAACGTGTCGAAGGTGACCAGTTCGGCGCCCACCTCGGCGGCCTCGGCCGCGCTGACGTGGGGATCGTAGGCGATGACGTGCATCTCGAACGCCGTGAGGCGACGGGCCACTTGGCGGCCCACCCGGCCGAGGCCGAGGATTCCCAGGGTGCGTCCGGCCAGCTCACCGCCCATGAAGGCGGACCGGCGCCACTCCCCCTCGCTGACGTGCTGGGCGGCGGCGCAGATGTGGCGCAGGGAGGCGATCACCAGGCCGACGGTGAACTCCGCGACGCTGACGGTGTTGGAGTCGGGCGCGTTGACAACCGTGACGCCCGCGGAACGCGCGTAGGTGACGTCCACGTTGTCCAGGCCGACCCCGGCACGGGCCACGATCTTCAGCGCGGGGGCCTGGGCCAGGACCTCGTGGTCCACCTGGGTCCCGCTGCGGACGATCAGGGCCACGGCGTCCGCGACCGAGGCGAGCAGGTCCGCCCGGTCCCGGCCGTCCACGAGGCGTAACTCACAGTGCGGGCGTAACTCGGCGAGGGTGGCTTCGGGGAGCGGATCGCTCACCACCACAACGGGTCTGGACATGGGAGATCTCCTTGGGGATGGAGGAGGGGAGGGC
>NZ_WMBF01000220.1:0-10153 GCF_019400875.1 Streptomyces anatolicus
GGGCCGGGGCGCGGCGCTCCGGACCGCGCCCGGTATGCGTGCACCGCCCGCCCCCGGACCCGCCTCCTACTGGACGGCGGCCCGCACGAGGACCTGTTCCGTCTCGGAGGGGAAGAACCCGGTGATCCCCAGCATCAGACGCAGCGCCGTGGCCACGCGCGGGGGCAGAGGCCGAGGCAGGCCCGCCGGAACGAAGGCGGCACCGGATGTCTCGGCCCGTGCCGCGTCCAGCTCGTGCTGCGCGCGCTGTGCCTCGCCGTTGTGGATGTGCAGAAGGGCGCGCCGGACACCGCCCGACGCGTGCTCGGAGACCTTCAGAAGCACGTCGATGCCGGTCGCGGCCGGGTCGGGGCCCTGCGGGGGGACGACCGTCGCGGATCCGCCCACGGCGGCACCGTCCGTCGCGGCACCAGCCAGGCCCGCACCAGCCACTCCCGCACCAGCCACTCCCGCACCAGCCGGCACGCCCCCGGCGACCACGCACTCGCGAGAGGCCGCGCACTCCACCGCGGCCACCCGCAGGTGAGTGCTCGCCTTGTCCAGGATCTTGACGATCGCACACAACCGTCCTATGTCGAACGACGCCATACGATCACTCCTCTGCGATGCCGCGCGTACGAGCACGCGCGCGAGTAGGACTGCCAACAGGCGTATCACCGGCGTGCGCGCCGACCGAACCCCTGCGAGGGAGCGCACACGGCGCGCAGAGAGGAAAAGGCGCCAGCACATCGGCCCGCCCTTCCGCCGGGGGGCGCACGCCGAGTAGCGGGCGGAGCCGGATTTCCAGCGGCCCCCCGCCACCGCCCTGACGAGGGAAAATTCCCGGGTGCGCCCGCGCCGGGAGCGGTACGTTGAGGGGGCGCGCCGGGGATGGGGGCGCCGCGCGGGCGGGTGACCGAGGCGCGGCGCGCGTATCGCCGCGAGCCCGGACAAGGGCCCGCGGCCGGCTCTCCGGGGCGCACCTCCACTCAGACCCCGTTTCGAGGCCAACCCACCGTGTTCCTGACGATCACCACCACCGGCACCCCTGAACGCCCCGCGACCGACCTCGGGTTCCTGCTGCACAAGCATCCCGGCAAGACGCAGGAGTTCTCCACCTCCTACGGCACCGCGCACGTCCTCTACCCCGAGGCGAGCGCGGAGCGCTGTACGGCCGCGCTGCTCCTGGAGGTGGACCCCGTCGCGCTCGTACGGCGCGGCAAGGGCAAGGGACGCGGCGGCGCGCCCGACGCGGCGCTCGCGCAGTACGTGAACGACCGGCCCTACGCCGCCTCGTCGCTGCTCGCCGTGGCGCTGAGCGCGGTGTTCTCCAGCGCGATGCGCGGCGTGTGCGCCGCGCTTCCCGAGCGGGCCGCGGAGCCGCTGCCGCTGCGCGTCGAGGTGCCCGCGCTGCCCGCACGCGGCGGCGCCGATCTTGTGCGGGCGCTGTTCGAGCCGCTGGGCTGGACGGTGACGGCGATGCCGGTCCCGCTGGACGAGCGGTTTCCCGAGTGGGGTGATTCGCGGTACGTCAGCCTCGTACTCGACGCGCCCGAAGGGAAGTTGACCCTGGGCGAGGCGCTGCGGCACCTGTACGTGCTGCTGCCCGTCCTCGACGACACCAAGCACTACTGGGTGTCGCCGGACGAGGTCGACAAGCTGCTGCGGGCCGGTGAGGGCTGGCTCGCGGACCACCCGGAGCAGCAGGTCATCACCAGCCGCTACCTCGCGCGGCGCTGGTCCCTGACCCGTGAGGCGAGGGAGCGCCTTGAGCTGGTGCGGCTCGCCGACGTGGACGACACGGATGTCGCGGAGATCGACAACGCCGTCGACGACGACGACTCCGTCGCCCCGGAGGAGGAGCCCGCTCCCGGTCCCGAAGAGGCCCAGGGAAAGCTCGTGCCGCTCGCCGTGCTTCGCCGCGAGGCGATCCTCGCGGCGCTCACCGCCGCGGGCGCCGGGCGCGTGCTCGATCTCGGCTGCGGTCAGGGGCAGTTGGTGCAGGCGCTGCTCAAGGACACCAGGTTCACCGAGATCGTCGGCGTCGATGTGTCCATGCACGCGCTGACCGTCGCCTCGCGGCGGCTGAAGCTGGACCGCATGGGCGAGCGCCAGGCCGAGCGCGTCAAGCTCATCCAGGGCTCGCTGGCCTACACCGACAAGCGGCTCAAGGGGTACGACGCGGCGGTGCTCAGCGAGGTCATCGAACACCTCGACGTGGAGCGGCTGCCCGCCCTGGAGTACGCGGTGTTCGGTTCCGCGCGGCCCCGCACGGTCCTGGTGACCACGCCGAACGTCGAGTACAACGTCCGCTGGGAAACGCTCCCCGCCGGTCACGTACGCCACCGCGACCACCGCTTCGAGTGGACGCGCGAGGAGTTCGGGGCGTGGGCCCGCCAGGTGGCCGAACGGCACGGGTACGGCGTGGAGCTGGTGCCGGTGGGTGACGACGACCCCGAGGTGGGGCCGCCGACCCAGATGGCGGTCTTCACACAGACCGAGCAGCACACACAGAACACGAAGAACACGAAGAACACGCGGAACACGCAGAACGCGAAGGAGGTGCGGGCGGCATGACCGAAAACACCAGCACCGGCAACACCAACAACACCGGCGCCCACGCCAGCACCGGCACCGGCACCGAAGCCCCCAAGCCCGGCCGCCGCCTCCCCGTCACCGACCTCTCCCTCGTCGTCCTCATCGGCGCCACCGGCTCCGGCAAGTCCACCTTCGGGCGGCGGCACTTCAAGCCCACCGAGGTGATCTCCAGCGACTTCTGCCGGGGCCTCGTCGCCGACGACGAGAACGACCAGGGCGCCAGCCGCGACGCCTTCGACGTACTGCACTACATCGCGGGCAAGCGCCTGGCCGCGGGCCGGCGCACCGTCGTCGACGCGACGAACGTACAGAGCGAGAGCCGCAAGCAGCTGGTCGAACTGGCCCGCAGGCACGACGTGCTGCCCATCGCCATCGTGCTCGACGTGCCCGAGGAGGTCTGCGCCGCCCGCAACGCCACCCGCGCGGACCGGGCCGGCATGCCGCGCCGCGTCATCCAGCGCCACCAGCGCGAACTGCGCCGCTCTCTGCGGCACTTGGAGCGCGAGGGATTCCGCAAGGTGCACGTCCTGCGGGGCGTGGCGGAGATCGACGGCGCCGAGATCGTCACCGAGAAGCGCTACAACGACCTCACCCACCTCACCGGCCCCTTCGACATCATCGGTGACATCCACGGCTGCGCCGCCGAGCTGGAGACCCTGCTCGGCAAGCTCGGTTACGTCGACGGGGCGCACCCCGAAGGGCGTACGGCCGTCTTCGTCGGCGACCTCGTCGACCGAGGCCCGGACACCCCGGGCGTGCTGCGCCGCGTCATGGCGATGGTCGCCGCGGGCACCGCGCTGTGCGTGCCCGGCAACCACGAGAACAAGCTCGGCCGCTACCTCAAGGGCCGCGGCGTCACGCACACCCACGGACTCGCCGAGACCGTCGAGCAGTTGGGGCACGAGAGCGAGGAATTCCGCGCGCAGGTCAGGGAGTTCGTGGACGGGCTCGTCTCGCACTACGTCCTGGACGGCGGCAAGCTGGTCGTCTGCCACGCCGGTCTGCCCGAGAAGTACCACGGGCGCACCTCCGGCCGGGTCCGCTCGCACGCGCTGTACGGCGACACGACCGGCGAGACCGACGAGTTCGGCCTGCCCGTGCGCTACCCGTGGGCGGAGGAGTACCGCGGCAAGGCGGCGGTCGTCTACGGCCACACGCCCGTGCCCACCGCGACCTGGCTGAACAACACCATCTGCCTGGACACCGGCGCCGTCTTCGGCGGCAAGCTGACCGCCCTGCGCTGGCCGGAGCGCGAACTCGTCGACGTACCCGCCGAGCGGGTCTGGTACGAGCCCGCCAAGCCGCTGCGCACCGAGGCGCCGGGCGGCCACGACGGGCGCCCGCTCGACCTGAACGACGTGCACGGCCGCCGCGTGGTGGAGACCCGGCACGCCGGCCGAGTCGCCGTGCGCGAGGAGAACGCGGCGGCGGCCCTGGAAGTCATGAGCCGCTTCGCCGTCGACCCGCGCCTGCTGCCCTACCTGCCGCCGACCATGGCGCCCACCGCCACATCCCGGCGCGAGGGCTACCTGGAACACCCGGCCGAGGCCTTCGCCTCGTACGCGCAGGACGGCGTCGCCCGCGTCGTGTGCGAGGAGAAGCACATGGGCTCGCGCGCGGTGGCCCTGGTCTGCCGCGACGCGGCCGTGGCCCGCGAGCGCTTCGGTGTCGAGGAGGGCCCGACCGGCTCCCTCTGCACCCGCACGGGCCGCCCCTTCTTCGGCGACCCGTCCGTCACCGAGGAGATACTCGCCCGCCTGCGGGCCGCCGTCACCGAGGCGGGCCTGTGGGAGGCGCTGGAGACGGACTGGCTGCTGCTCGACGCCGAGCTGATGCCGTGGTCCCTGAAGGCCTCCGGCCTGCTCCGCACGCAGTACGCGGCCGTCGGCGCCGCCTCCGGGGCCGTCTTCCCCGGCGCGCTCGCCGCCCTGGAGGCCGCGGTGGCACGCGGCGTCGACGCGGGCGCCCTGCTCGCCAGGCAGCGCGAACGGGCCGCGGACGCCGCCGCGTTCACCGACGCCTACCGCCGCTACTGCTGGCCCACCGAGGGCCTGGAGGGCGTACGGCTCGCGCCGTTCCAGATCCTCGCCGTCCAGGGCCGCAGCCTCGCCGCGCTCCCGCACGACGAACAACTCGCCCTGATCGACCGCATGGTGGAGCACGACGGGAGCGGTCTGCTCCAGACCACCCGCCGCCTCTACGTCGACACCGGCGACGAGGCCTCCGTGCGGGCGGGCGTCGACTGGTGGCTGGAGATGACCGGCCGAGGCGGCGAGGGCATGGTCGTCAAGCCGGTCGAGGCCCTGGTCGTGAACGACCGGGGGCGGCTCGTCCAGCCCGGCATCAAGTGCCGGGGCCGCGAGTACCTGCGGATCATCTACGGCCCGGAGTACACGCGCCCGGAGAACCTGGAGAAGCTGCGGGACCGCTCCCTCGGCCACAAGCGCTCGCTCGCCACGCGGGAGTACGCGCTCGGCCTCGAGGCGCTCGACCGCCTAGCGGAGGGCGAGCCGCTGTGGCGCGTCCACGAGCCGGTCTTCGCCGTCCTGGCCCTGGAGTCGGAGCCGGTGGACCCGCGGCTCTGACCACGGACGCGCGTGCGAGTCAAATGCCCGCAATGACGGGCGTCGGCCGTCCGGCCGGGGAAAGATGGACCCATGGGATTCCATGTCGACTCCGAGGCCGGGCGGCTGCGCCGCGTCATACTGCACCGCCCCGATCTTGAACTGAAGCGGCTGACTCCGAGCAACAAGGACACTCTGCTCTTCGACGACGTCCTGTGGGTGCGCAGGGCCCGCCAGGAGCACGACGGCTTCGCGGACGTGCTGCGCGACCGGGGCGTCGCCGTGCACCTCTTCGGCGACCTGCTGACCGAGACGCTGGACGAGCCGGCGGCCCGCCTCCTCGTCCTCGACCGCGTCTTCGACGAGAAGGAGTACGGTCCGCTGGCCACGGACCACCTGCGAGCCGCCTTCGAGACGCTGCCGTCCGCCGAGCTGGCCGAGGCGCTGGTCGGCGGCATGACGAAACGGGAATTCCTGGAGCGCCACGCCGAACCGACGTCCGTGCGCTTCCACTGCATGGATCTGGACGACTTCCTGCTCGGCCCGCTGCCCAACCACCTCTTCACCCGCGACACCTCCGCGTGGATCTACGACGGCGTCTCCATCAACGCGATGCGCTGGCCCGCCCGGCAGCGCGAGACCGTGCACTTCGAGGCGATCTACCGCCACCACCCGCTGTTCCGTGACGGGGACTTCAACCTCTGGTCGGAGGGCCAGGCGGACTACCCCTCGACGATCGAGGGCGGCGACGTCCTGGTCATCGGCAAGGGCGCGGTGCTCATCGGCATGAGCGAGCGCACCACACCCCAGGCCGTCGAGATGCTCGCGCACAAGCTGTTCGCGGCGGGCTCCGCGCAGACGATCGTGGCCCTGGACATGCCGAAGCGGCGCGCGTTCATGCACCTCGACACGGTCATGACGATGGTCGACGGCGACACCTTCACGCAGTACGCGGGCCTTGGCATGCTCCGCTCGTACACCATCGAACCGGGCGTCGGCGACCGGGAGTTGAAGGTCACCGACTATCCGCCGGAGAACATGCACCGGGCCATCGCGGCCGCCCTCGGTCTCGATTCGATCCGGGTGCTCACGGCGACGCAGGACGTGCACGCGGCCGAGCGGGAGCAGTGGGACGACGGCTGCAACGTCCTCGCGGTCGAGCCCGGTGTGGTGGTCGCGTACGAGAGGAACGCGACGACCAACACATATCTGCGCAAGCAGGGCATCGAGGTGATCGAGATCCTGGGGAGCGAGCTGGGGCGCGGCCGGGGCGGGCCGCGGTGCATGAGCTGTCCGGTGGAGCGGGAGGCGGTGCCGGGGGCGTAGCGGCGCGTCCGCCGCGCCGCCACGCACCGCGACGGCTGGGCTCAGCCGATGCCGGGCCCGCCGCCGCACCCGCGGGTCGGGAGCGTGAACCACACCGCCTTGCCGGACGCCGTCGGGCGGTGGCCGCAGGACGAGCTGAGGGTGCGGATCAGGAGCAGGCCGCGGCCGTGCTCCTGCCAGGGGTCCGGCTCCTCGGGCGGGCAGGGGGCGGTGAGGTCGCCGGGCGGCAGCGGGCTCGAGTCGTGCACCTCGACCTGGCAGCCGGTGGGCAGCAGCTCGATCACCAGCTCTATGGGGTCCTGCCCCCTGGTGTGCTCGACGGCGTTGGCGACCAGTTCCGCGGTGAGCAGTTCCGCGGTGTCGGTGTCGGCGGACGACTCGATGTCGGTGAGCGCCGTACGGACCAGGGCGCGCGCGACGGGCACGGCTGCAGTGGTGTGCGGCAGCGCGATGCGCCAGGAGGCGGGGGAGGCGGGCTCGTGCAAGGCGGGGGGTCCGTTCAGAGCAGCAGGCGATCCTGCTTTCAACCGTACAAATCTTAAGCGCTATGTCGACAGGGACGACGGTCGGGCATGCGGGGGCCGTCCGACCCTGTCATGCCCCGGGAGACAGGACGGGACTTTCGGGACTTATGCGCCTTTTGGGGTGAGGGTCCTCGCGGCACCTTTATCGCGTACTCGTGACGACAGTCACGGACGAGTGATAGCTTCGTAGGGGAGCGCTGCTCGCCGACGCCGCTCGCGCGGTGTCCGTCGGCGACTCGCCCACTGCTCGCTCGGTGTTCGCTGCTCGCTCGGCCCGAGGCCCAGGAGGCCGCACCTGATGAGTCCCTTCACCGGCTCCGCTTCCCGCACCCCCGACTGGCAGCACCTGCGCCTCGCCGTCGACGACGGGGTCGCCACGGTCACCCTCGCCCGCCCCGACAAGCTCAACGCGCTCACCTTCGGCGCCTACGCCGACCTGCGTGACCTCCTCGCCGAGTTGTCCCGCGACAAGTCCGTACGGGCCCTGGTGCTCGGCGGCGAGGGGCGCGGGTTCTGCTCGGGCGGCGACGTCGACGAGATCATCGGCGCGACCCTCGCGATGGACACCGCGAGGCTCCTCGACTTCAACCGCATGACGGGGCAGGTCGTGCGGGCCCTCAGGGAGTGCCCCTTCCCGGTGATCGCCGCCGTGCACGGGGTGGCCGCGGGGGCGGGCGCCGTACTCGCCCTCGCCGCGGACTTCCGGGTCGCGGACCCGAGCGCCCGCTTCGCCTTCCTCTTCACCCGCGTCGGCCTCTCCGGCGGCGACATGGGCGCGGCCTACCTCCTGCCCCGGGTGGTCGGCCTCGGCCACGCCACGCGGCTGCTGATGCTGGGGGACGCGGTGCGCGCGCCGGAGGCCGAACGGATCGGCCTGATCAGCGAGTTGACGGACGAGGGCAAGGCGGGGGAGGCCGCCCTGGCCCTGGCACGCCGCCTGGCGGACGGCCCGGCCCTCGCGTACGCCCAGACCAAGGCGCTGCTCACCGCGGAGCTCGACATGCCGCTCTCCGCCTCCGTGGAACTGGACGCGGCGACCCAGGCCCTGCTCATGAACGGCGAGGACTACGCGGAGTTCCACGCCTCCTTCACCGAGAAGCGCCCCCCGAAGTGGCGGGGCCGATGAGCGGGCGGCCGACGCCCCGGATAGCCGTCATCGGGGGCGGGCCCGGCGGGCTCTACGCCGCCGCGCTGCTCAAGCGGCTCGACCCGGCCCGTCAAGTGACCGTGTGGGAGCGCAACGCCCCGGACGACACCTTCGGGTTCGGCGTCGTGCTCTCCGACGAGACGCTCGGCGGCATCGAGCACGCCGACCCCGCCGTCTACGCCGCCCTCCAGGCCGAGTTCGTACGCTGGGACGACATCGACATCGTGCACCGCGACCGGCGCCACACCTCCGGGGGCCACGGCTTCGCGGCGCTCGGGCGGCGCAGGCTCCTGGAGATCCTGCACGCCCGCTGCCGCGACCTCGGCGTCCGGCTCCGGTTCCGCACCGAGGCGCCGCCCGCCGCCACCCTCGCCACCGCGTACGACCTCGTCGTCGCCGCCGACGGCGTGCACAGCCTCACCCGCGAGGCGCACGCCGACGCCTTCGGGCCGAGCGTGACGACCCACCGCTGCCGGTACATCTGGCTCGCCGCCGACTTCGCCTTCGACGCGTTCCGTTTCGAGATCGCCGAGACCGAGCACGGCGTGATGCAGCTGCACGGCTACCCCTTCTCCGCCGCCGGTTCCGGCGCGTCCACCGTCATCGTGGAGATGCGCGAGGAGGTCTGGGAGGCGGCCGGCTTCGACGGACTCGACGAGCGCGAGTCCACCGACCGCTGCGCCAAGATCTTCACCGAGGCACTCGGCGGCCGCCCCCTGCGCTCCAACAAATCCGCCTGGACCCACTTCCGTACGGTCGTCAACTCCCGCTGGTCGCACGGGAACACCGTGCTGCTCGGCGACGCCGCGCACACCGCCCACTTCTCCATCGGCTCCGGCACCAAGCTCGCCATCGAGGACGCGCTGGCCCTCGCGGCCTGCCTCCAGGAGCAGCCGGACATCCCGAGCGCCCTCCAGGCGTACGAGGCGGAACGCCGCCCCGTCGTCGAGTCCACGCAGCGTGCGGCCCGTGCCAGCCTGGAGTGGTTCGAGCGGCTGCCCGACTACCTCGACCAGCCGCCACGCCAGTTCGCGTTCAACCTCCTGACCCGCAGCCGCCGCGTCACCCACGACAACCTCCGCCTGCGCGACGCGGACTTCACCCGCTCCGTGGAGGGCGAGTTCGGCTGCCCGGCCAATACGCCCCCCATGTTCACGCCCTTCACCCTGCGCGGCCTCACCCTGCGCAACCGCGTCGTGGTCTCCCCGATGGACATGTACTCCGCCGTGGACGGCGTCCCCGGCGACTTCCACCTCGTCCACCTCGGCGCCAGGGCGCTCGGCGGGGCGGGCCTGGTCATGACCGAGATGGTCTGCGTCAGCGAGCGCGGCCGCATCACACCGGGCTGCGCCGGTCTCTACACCGACGAACAGGCCGCCGCCTGGCGCCGGATCACTGACTTCGCGCACGCCCAGGCACCGGGCACGGCCATCGGCGTACAGCTGGGCCACTCGGGCCGTAAGGGCTCCACGAAACTGATGTGGGACGGCATCGACGACCCGCTCCCCGACGGCAACTGGCCCCTCGCCGCCGCCTCACCGCTCCCGTACAAGCCGGGCAGCCAGACCCCGCACGAACTGACCCGGCCGGGACTGACGGAGATCCGCGACCAGTTCACCGCGGCGGCCGGGCGCGCCGAGCAGGCGGGCTTCGACCTCCTCGAACTCCACTGCGCACACGGCTACTTGCTCTCCGGCTTCCTCTCCCCCCTCACCAACCACCGCACGGACGCGTACGGCGGCCCCCTGCCCGCCCGCCTCCGCTACCCCCTCGAAGTCTTCGACGCCGTCCGCGAGGCGTGGCCCGCGGAGAAACCCATGACGGTCCGCATCTCCGCCACCGACTGGGCGGAAGGCGGCACCACCGCCGAGGACGCCGTCGAGATCGCCCGCGCCTTCGCCGCGCACGGCGCCGACGCCATCGACGTCTCGACCGGCCAGGTCGTCGCCGACGAACGCCCCGCCTACGGCCGCTCCTACCAGACGCCGTACGCCGACCGCATCCGCAACGAAACC
>NZ_WMBF01000221.1:0-10145 GCF_019400875.1 Streptomyces anatolicus
CCCGCCGCGGCTCGGGGGCCTGACCGGCCGCGCCCGGGTCCTGCACGCGGACGAGGCCTCGCTGGCCGCCCGACTGCCGTACGCGGACGTGCTGTTGGTGTGGGACTTCACCTCGGACGCGGTGCGCCGCGCCTGGCCGGGCGAGGGGCCGCGGCCGCGCTGGGTGCACACCGCGAGCGCGGGCGCGGACCATCTGATGTGTCCCGAACTCGTCGCCTCCGACACGGTGGTGACGAACGCGCGCGGCGTCTTCGACCAGCCGATCGCGGAGTACGTCGCCGCGCTCGTCCTGGCCCTGGCCAAGGATCTGCCGCGCACCCTGGAACTCCAGCGCGAGCGCTCCTGGCGCCACCGCGAGACCCGGCGGATCGCGGGCACGCGCGCGTGCGTGGTGGGTTCGGGGCCGATCGGGCGGGCCGTGGCGCGGACGCTGAAGGCGCTCGGGATCACCACCGCGCTGGTGGGCCGCGAGGCGCGCCCCGGCGTGCACGCCGGCGCCGAACTCGACCGGCTCCTGTCCCGCGCCGACTGGGTGGTGTGTGCGGCGCCGCTCACCGACGCCACGCGCGGCATGTTCGACGCGCGGCGCTTCGGCATGATGCAGCCCTCCGCGCACTTCATCAACATCGGGCGCGGGCCTCTCGTCGTCGAGGACGACCTGGTGGCCGCCCTGTCGAAGCGGTGGATCGCGGGTGCGGCCCTCGACGTCTTCGCGCACGAGCCGCTGCCCGCCGACAGCCCTCTGTGGACGGCGCCAGGGCTGCTCGTGTCCCCGCACATGAGCGGCGACACGGTCGGCTGGCGCGATGAACTGGGCGCCCAGTTCGTCGAGTTGTACGAGGCGTGGGAGGCGGGCAGGCCGCTGCGCAACGTGGTCGACAAGGAACGCGGCTATGTCCCGGGGCCCTGAGCGCACGCCCTGATCACGACGGCACTGATCACAACGGGCACTGATCACCACTAGGAGGCTGGATGTCCGAGCTGACGGATCTCACCGCCGTGCAACTGGTCGACGGCTACCGCAAGGGCGATTTCAGCCCGGTCGACGCGGTCCGTGCCGCGCTGCGGCGGGCCGAGGAGGTGCAGCCCGCGGTCAACGCCTTCGTACGCGTCGAGCCCGAGGCCGCGCTCGAACAGGCCGAGGCGAGCGCGGGGCGGTGGCGGCGCGGCGAGCCGCAGGGGCTCGTGGACGGCGTGCCGGTGTCGGTGAAGGACCTGCTCCTGATGCGCGGCGGCCCGACCCTGCGCGGATCGAGGACCATCCGGCCGGAGGGGGCATGGGAGGAGGACGCCCCTTCGGTGGCGCGGCTGCGGGAGCACGGCGCGGTGTTCATCGGCCGCACGACGACCCCGGAGTTCGGCTGGAAGGGCGTCACGGACAGCCCGCAGAGCGGTGTCACCCGCAATCCGTACGACACCTCGCGCACCTCGGGCGGCTCCAGCGGGGGCAGCGCGGTGGCCGTGGCGGTCGGCGCGGGCCCGCTGTCGCTCGGCACGGACGGCGGCGGCTCGGTGCGGATCCCGGCGGCGTTCTGCGGGATCTTCGCGCTGAAGCCGACGTACGGCCGGGTGCCGCTGTACCCCGCGAGTCCGTTCGGGACGCTCTCCCATGTGGGGCCGATGACGCGGGACGCGGCGGACGCGGCGCTGATGATGGAGGTCATCTCGGGCCCCGACCCCCGGGATTGGTCGCAGCTCGGTGCGGTGGCGGAGGGTTTCCGCGCGGGCCTCGACGGCGGTGTGCGGGGGCTGCGGATCGCGTACTCCCCCTCGCTGGGCGGCCAGGTCGCGGTGCGGCCCGCCGTCGCCGCGGCCGTGCGGCGCGCGGTGGAGTGCCTGGCGGCGCAGGGGGCGTACGTCGACGAGGCCGACCCGGACTTCTCGGAGCCGGTGGAGGCCTTCCACACCCTGTGGTTCAGCGGGGCGGCACGCGTCGTGCAGCACATGTCGCCCGCCCAGCGGGGGCTGCTCGACCCGGGGCTGCGGGAGGTCTGCGCGCAGGGCGCGCGGTACAGCGCGCTCGACTACCTGGCGGCGGTCGACGTCCGCGCGGACCTGGGGCGACGCATGGGCCACTTCCACGCGACGCACGACCTGCTCGTCACGCCGACGCTGCCGATCACCGCGTTCGAGGCGGGGGCGGAGGTGCCGAAGGGCTCGGGGCATCGGCGGTGGACGGGGTGGACGCCGTTCACGTACCCCTTCAACCTCACACAGCAGCCCGCGGCGACGGTGCCCTGCGGGGTGGACGAGGAGGGGCTGCCGATCGGGGTGCAGATCGTCGGCCCGCGCCACGCGGACGCGGTGGTGCTCCGCGCGGCGCATACGTTGTACGAGGCGGGGGTCGGCCACATCGCGCCGCCCGCCGTCGCCTAGGCCCTTTTGAAGCTGAGCGTCTCGCCCTGCGCGCCCGCGCGCCACAGGTCGTTGCAGGCCTCGGCCATCCGGTCGAGGCCTTCGACGACCTGGCCCCAGACGATGCCCGGGACCCAGCCGACGTCGCCGTTCAGGAGCAGGTTGTTGCGTTCGTAGAAGAGGGCGAGGTCGACGACGGTGGTGCCCGCCCTGACGTCGGCCTCCGGTTCATAGCCGTACGCCTTTGTCCCCAATTCCGTACCGGAGAAGGAGAAATAGCAGAGATCCCCCGGAATGGGGGTGACTGTCGGGTTCTCCAGGGGCGGTTCGCGGTCCGCGAAGGCCGGGAAAAGGGCGTAGATCTCATTGCGGGCGTATTTCGCGTGATAGACGTCCGAACCGAGCGGAAGCGCCTCCCACACCGCCGCGCAGGTCACCGGGGCCCGGTCGTCGAGCAGCTTCGCCGTGCACTGAACTCCCCGCTTGGCGAGGGAGACTTCGATGAATCGGTCTGCCATGTCTCCCATGCTCCTCCGGGGGTCAAGACCACAACGATCCCATCAGGGGCCGGAATTCACCGGCATATCTCGCGTCGACTCGGGTAGCCGCGCGCCCATGGCTCCACCACTTGGCAACAACGAGGGATTCACCGGCAGATCCGTCCGCCGCCGTGCCCTGCTCACCGGAGCGGGCGGGGCGGCGCTGGGCGCGTTCGGGGTCTCGGCATGCAGCCGGGTCCCGGAGGAGGGGAAGGTCGAGGGGGGCGATCTGCTGGAAAGGCTCCGCGACGCCGGCACGGTCAGGATCGGTGTCGCGGGCGAGGTCCCGTTCGGATATATCGACGAGGACGGCGAGGTCACGGGCGAGGCGCCGGCCATCGCCAAGGTCATCTTTCCCCGCCTCGGCGTGAGCGAGGTCAAGGCGGTGCCCACCAAGTTCGGGGCGCTGATCCCCGGCCTCACCCAGGCACGGCAGTTCGACGTGGTGTCGGCGGGCATGTACATCAACCCGACGCGGTGCGAGCAGGTCCTCTTCTCCGATCCCGACTATCTGATGCTCGACTCCTTCATCGTGAAGAAGGGCAATCCGCACGGCATCAAGGACTACGACGACATCGCCGAAAAGGGGCTGAAGCTGGCGAGCGGCACCGCCTACGCGGAGATCGACTACGCCAAGGCCGCGGGGGTGAAGGACGTGCTCGTCCTGCCCGACCAGGTGGCGGGGCTCGACGCCGTGGCCCAAGGCCGGGTCGACGCCTTCGCCGGCACGAACGTCACCGTCCGCACGGTGGTCAAGGGGAACCCGCGGGTCGAGGCGACAAAGCCGTTCCAGCCCATGGTCGACGGCAAACCGGCGTACGGGGCGGGCGGCTTCGCCTTCCGGCTCTCCGAGAAGAACCTGCGGGACGCCTTCAACAAGGAGCTGCACAAGCTCAAGGAGAGCGGCGAACTGCTGCGGATCGTCAAGCCGTTCGGCTTCACCGAGGCGGAGATGACCGATCTGACCCTGCGCAAGCTGTGTCCCCCGGCGAAGGGCCTCTCCTCATGATGTCGTCGGAGTTCTTCGGCAACTGGTTCCTGCCCGGAATCTGGATCACCGTCCAGGTCACCCTCCTCAGCGCGGCCCTCGCCTTCGTGATCGCCTTCCCGATCGGTGTGCTGCGCACGAACCGGCTGTGGATCGTGCGCTTCCTCGCCGGGGCCTACTTCGAGATCTTCCGCAGCACGTCCTCGCTGGTCTTCATGTTCTGGATCGCGTTCACCGTGCCGCCGGTCTTCAACATCAGTTTCCAGCCGATGTTCGCGGGCGTGCTGGCGCTCGGCATCACCTACGGGGCGTACGCCTCCGAGATCGTGCGCGGGGCGCTCGCCGCGGTGCCGCCCGCACAGCGCGAGGCGGGCATCGCCCTGAACTTCACCCCGGCGCAGCGGCTGCGCCGCATCGAGCTGCCGCAGGCCTGGCCGGAGATGATCCCGCCGTTCAACAACCTGCTGATCGAGCTGCTCAAGGGCACCTCCCTGGTCTCCCTCATCGCGGTGGCCGACATGACGTTCGCCGGTGATCTGCTGCGGCTCGTCAAGAACGAGAGCGCGCCGATCTACACGCTGCTGCTCGCCCTGTACTTCGTCTTCGCGTTCGTCCTCACCCGCGGCATGCGGCTCCTGGAGCGGCACGCCAAGAAACGGATCGGGCAGGCGCCCGAGAAGACGGGTCTGTTCAGCGGGATGCGCGCTAAGTCGTCGATCGATGCCGTCACCGGCACGGGGGGTGCCAAGTGAACTGGAACTGGTCGCACGTCGACGACTTCATGCCGCTCTTCTGGGACGGCGTGGAGCTGACCCTCAAGGCGCTGTTCTTCGGCACCCTGATCGCCTTCTCGCTCGGTCTGGTGTGGGCGATCGCCCAGCGCTCGGAGAAGAAGTGGATCCGCTGGCCGGTCACGGTCTTCACCGAGTTCATCCGGAACACCCCGCTTCTCGTACAGCTGTTCTTCCTGTTCTACGTGGTTCCGGAGTGGGGCCCCTCGATGTCGCCGCTCACCACGGGCATCGTCGGGCTCGGGCTGCACTACTCGACGTACACCTCGGAGGTCTACCGGGCCGGCATCGAGGGCGTGCCCGACGGCCAGTGGGAGGCGGCGACCGCGCTCAGCCTCTCCAAGCGCCGCACCTGGACGGCGGTGATCCTGCCGCAGGCGGTGCGCAGGGTGATCCCCGCGCTCGGCAACTACGTGATCATCATGCTCAAGGAGTCGCCGCAGATGGCCGCCATCGGCGCGCTGGACATGCTGGGCCAGGCCCAGGGTTTCAGCCAGGCGACCTTCACCTACGAGGCGATCAGCGTGGTCGGTGTCGCCTTCATCGTCATCGCCTACCCGGCCTCTGTCCTTCTGCGAGTTTTGGAGCGACGCCTTGTCCGCTGACAGCAGCACCTCCCAGGAAATCCCCAACCCGGCCGTCGACGGCAGCGAGCTGATCCGCTTCGACAAGGTCGTCAAGCGCTACGGCTCGAACACCGTCCTGGACGAGCTGGACTTCTCCGTCGCCTCCGGCAAGCACGTGACGCTGATCGGCCCTTCCGGTTCCGGGAAGACCACGATCCTGCGGCTCCTGATGACGCTGGTGAAGCCCGACCAGGGCACCATCAGAGTCGGCGACAAGTACCTCACGCACGAGGAGCGGGACGGCAAACTCGTCCCGGCCGGCGAGAAGCACGTCCGCGAGGTCCGCAAGAACATCGGGATGGTCTTCCAGCAGTTCAACCTCTTCCCGAACATGAAGGTGCTCAGGAACATCACCGAGGCGCCCGTCACCGTCCTCGGCCTCTCCAAGGACGAGGCCGAGCAGCGCGCCCGCGACCTGCTCGACCTGGTCGGCCTCGGCGACCGCTGCGACGCCTACCCCTCGCAGCTCTCGGGCGGCCAGCAGCAGCGGGTCGCCATCGCGCGCGCCCTGGCGATGCGCCCGCAGGTGCTGCTTTTGGACGAGGTGACGTCCGCGCTCGACCCGGAGCTGGTGGCGGGCGTCCTCGACGTGCTCCGCGACATCGCGCACACCACGGACATCACGATGCTCTGTGTGACCCACGAGATGAGCTTCGCCCGGGACATCTCGGACCAGGTGCTCATGTTCGATTCGGGTCGGGTCATCGAGTCCGGGCCGCCGGAGAAGATCTTCACCGACCCCACGCACGAGCGGACCCGGGAGTTCCTGAGCGCGGTGCTGTGACGCTGACAAAGGCGCCGTGACAGTGGCGACGGTGCTGTGACGTTGGCATATGCCATGGTGGCGCGTTCCTGCTGACACGGTCGGAGCGCGCCACCAATCTGCTCAACATCCGCTCCCTATGCACCACTTGGCGGCTATCGTGGGACGAGCCCGACTGTCCGGAACCATTCCACGCAGGGGGAAGCCGTGGCGTTGAAGCACAAGGCGACCGCGCCACAGGACTCCGTCCAGAGCGCCCTGCGGGTGCTCGAAATCGTCAGCCGGCACGGCTCGGGCGTCACCACCGCCGGACTCGCCCGCGAGACCCGCCTGCCCGCCACCCGCCTCGCACCCCTGCTCCGCATGCTGCGCCGCGAGGGCTATGTGGAACAGACCACCGAGGGGACGTACGTCACCGGGGAGTCCCTGAACCGCCTCGGCTCGGCCCACCGCCACGACGAGGCGCTGCGCGAGAAGCTCCAGCGCACGCTGGAGGGCCTGCGCGACTCCATCGGCGCCGCGGTCTACATCAGCCGCTATGTGGACGGCGAGGTCCGCGTCACCGACTTCGCCGCCGGACCCCGCACCCCCGCCGTCAACGAATGGGTGGACTTCCGCTCCTCCGCCCACGCCAGCGCGGTCGGCAAGAGCCTGCTCACCCAGCTCGACGTGAACGGCCGCCGTGACCATCTCTCCCGCCACAAGATGGCCCGCCTCACCTCGCGGACGATCACCAACGAACGCGTCCTGCTGAACCGCCTCGCGGCCCAGCCCGCCACCGTCCCGGTCCTCGACCTCCAGGAGTACGCGGTCGGCACGGTGTGCGCGGCCGTGCCGATCACCGCGGGGTCCTCGGTGGGGTGCCTCGCGCTCTCCCTGCCGGTGGAGCATGCGCACCGCCTGCGGGAGGCCGCGGATACGTTGAACCGGCGGGCGGCGCCTGTTCTGCTGTCCCTCGCCATCTGATCTCTCGCGCGGGTCCGTCGCGGCCGGTCGCGCCGTTCCCCGCGCCCCTTCGGGGCGCTGGTCAGGAGCACCCCTTCGGGTTAGGTATTATTTACGTGTCAGCAGGCGCCGCTAGCTCAGTTGGTTAGAGCAGCTGACTCTTAATCAGCGGGTCCGGGGTTCGAGTCCCTGGCGGCGCACTTGCGAATGCCGAAAGGGCGTTCCCGGTCTTCCGGGGACGCCCTTTCGCGTATGCCCCCGTGGGCGCCCTCTCTCATACGTCCCCGCCGCCAGGGTGCGGTTTCCCGCACCCCAGCTGGACGGCAACCCCCATACCGCCCCTGACCTGCACTTTCTAGCGTTGCCCCTATGGACCTCATGACACTCGCGCTCCCCCAGGAACCCGCCGGCGGCATCGCCGGCTGGGCCGCCGACCTCGTCGACGTGATGGGCGGCCCCGGAGCCGGGCTCGCCATCGCCCTGGAGAACCTCTTCCCGCCGCTGCCCAGCGAGGTGATCCTGCCGCTGACCGGTTTCGCCGCCGGGCAGGGCGTGATCAGCCTGTTCTCCGCGCTGTTCTGGACCACCCTCGGCTCGGTGACCGGCGCGGCCGCCCTCTACTGGATCGGCGTCCTCTTCGGGCGCGAGCGCATGCACGCCCTGTGGGGGAAGCTGCCGCTGGTCAAGGCGTCCGACCTGGAGCGGACCGAGGCGTGGTTCGCCAGGCACGGCACCAAGGCCGTCTTCCTCGGCCGGATGGTGCCGATTTTCCGGAGCCTGATCTCCGTACCCGCCGGTGTGGAGCGGATGCGGCTGCCGGTCTTCCTCGCCCTGACCACGCTCGGCAGCCTGATCTGGAACTCCGTGCTCGTCATGGCCGGCTACTGGCTCGGCGACCAGTGGGACGTGGTCGAGACGTATGTGGGGCTCCTCTCCAAGGCCGTCCTGGTGCTCGTCGTCGCGGCCATCGCGGTGTACGTGGTGGTCCGGGTGAGGTCACGGAACCGGCCCCGGGCGGGCGCCGAGGCCCGCCACCGCCGCGCCGGATAGGGGTCGGCTAATGTCGGACGGCGTGAAGGAGCCCGTCGCCGCCCCGTTCTTGCTCAGGGTCCTCGGCGTGCTCATCGGCTGCCTCACCGCCCTGCTCGGCCTGGTCTACTTCACCGTCGCCGGGACCGCCCTCGGCCCCTTCCTGCTCTCGCCGCCCACCCGCGCCCGCGCGCACGCGCTGCTCGCCTCGGGCGCGCGCAGGCTCACCGCCCTGGAGCGGCGGCGCCGGTCCGTCTTCTTCCACGACACGTTCCCCGACCACCGCGCCTCCGACCGGCAGATCCTGCGCTACCTCGCCATACGTACGTACTCCGGACTGCTCTGCGCGGTCGTCGTCGGCCTCGTCGACTTCGGCGCGGTCCTCGCGGGCATCTTCGCGGTGTCGCTCGCCACCCACTCCTCGATGACCTGGGTGGACGTCCTCAGCCAGGTCGTACTCGGCGGCACCCTGCTCTTCCTCGCCGTGCAGGGGCTGCGCGCGCTGACCGACCAGGACGCCCGGCTCGCCCGCGAGTGCTTCGGCCCCTCCGAGCGCGAGCTGATGCAGCGGCGCATCGACGAGCTCGCCACCAGCCGTGCCGCCGTGGTCCGGGCGGTCGACGTGGAGCGGCGGCGCGTCGAGCGCGATCTGCACGACGGCGTCCAGCAGCGGCTCGTCGCGCTCGCCATGCTGCTCGGGCGGGCCCGGCGCGGCCGCACCCCGGAGCGGGCCGACGCGCTCCTGGCGCAGGCCCACAAGGAGGCCCAGGAAGTCCTCACCGAACTGCGCGAGGTCGCCTGGCGGGTCTACCCGAGCGCCCTGGACAACCTCGGCCTGCGCGAGGCGCTGGGCGGGGTGTCGGAGCGGTGCGCGCTTCCCGTACGCATGGAGTACGACGTACCGGATCCGCTGCCGTCCACCGTGGAGACCGCCGCCTACTTCGTCGTGTCGGAGGCCGTGACCAACGCCGCCAAGCACTCCGCGGCCGAGGAGATCTCCGTGCGCGTACGGGCGAGCGGGGCCCGCCTCACCGTGCACGTCCAGGACAGCGGGGTCGGCGGCGCCGATCCCGAAGGCAGCGGACTGACCGGGCTGCGCAGCCGGGTCGCCGCGCTCGACGGCACCCTGCACGTCGACAGCCCCCTCGGGGGGCCCACCACCATCACCGCGGAGCTGCCGTGCGCGTAATCCTCGCCGAAGACTCGACCCTGCTGCGGGAGGGCCTGGTCCGGCTGCTCGCCGAGGAGGGCCACCAGGTCCTCGCCGCCGTGGGCGACGCCGACGCGCTGCTCGCGGAGGTCGAGGCGCGGTCGCCGGACGTCGTCGTCACCGACATCCGCATGCCGCCGGACCACACCGACGAGGGCCTGCGCGCCGCTGTGCGGATCCGCGAGCGGCGCCCCGAGATCGGCGTGCTCGTCCTCTCCCAGTACGTGGAGCGCAACTACGCGACGCAGCTGCTCACTTCGAGCGCCGAGCGGGTCGGCTACCTCCTGAAGGACCGGGTCGCGCAGGTCGAGGAGTTCCTGGACGCGCTGGAGCGGGTGCACGCGGGCGGCGCCGCCATCGACCCGGAGGTCGTACGGCAGTTGCTGATCCGCACCACGCACAGCGACCCGCTGACCCGGCTCACGCCCCGGGAGCGGACGGTCCTCGAGGCGCTTGCGGAGGGCCACACCAACGCGGCGATCGGGCGGAAGCTGCACATCTCGCTGAGCGCGGTGGAGAAGAACCTCAACGCGATCTTCGACAAGCTGGGGCTCTCCCGGACCGAGGGGTACAGCCGCCGGGTGCTGGCGGTTCTGCGGTACCTGGAGTCCTGAGGTGCCTTGTGCCTTGTTCGCGGGGCCCGTGGCGCGGCTACGAGAGTACGACCCCGTCCATGACCAGCGCCGCCGCGAGCCCCGCTGCCAGGAGCCAGGTGCCGAGCCTGGTCCGGCCTCGGCGGCTCAGCTCGATCACTCCGCCGCAGAGGATGAGCAGCAGCCCGTAGACCCCGACGACCAGCACGGACGACCGGCTCGCCAGCCGCAGCGCGAGGACGACCGCCGCGCCGCCCATCAGCAGCGAGGCCGCGGCGATGCGGGCGCGGCCTCGCTGCTGATGGG
>NZ_WMBF01000875.1:0-701 GCF_019400875.1 Streptomyces anatolicus
GGGGCGAGGGGCGTGGACGGGAAGCCGCGCGCCTCGGTGGCACCGGCCGCGCCGGCCGCGCCCGCGCCCAGGACCCTCATGCGGGAAGGTGAGCGTGGGGGCCAGGTGCGGGAGCTGCAGGCCAGGCTGCGGCAGATCGGCTGGTACTTCGAGACTCCGTCGGGTACGTACGACGCGGCCACCGCCGGTGCGGTCAAAGGCTTCCAGGGCAAGCGCGGGCTGCCCCGCACCGGTAAGACGGACACCATCACCTGGCAGCGGCTGGTGGCGATGACGCGCGAGCCGACGCGGCAGGAGCTGTACGCGAATGGCGGGATTCCGCCTGCCGCACCGGACAAGCGGTGCCTGACGGGCCGGGTGCTGTGTCTGGCCAAGAACAGCCGGACGCTGACGTGGATGGTCGACGGCAAGGCCGTCTCGACGATGGATGTGCGCTTCGGCTCGCAGTACACGCCGACGCGCGAGGGCACCTTCACGGTGTACTGGAAGTCCCGGCACCACGTCTCGACGCTCTACGACACGCCCATGCCGTACGCGCTGTTCTTCAGCGGCGGCCAGGCGGTGCACTACTCGGCGGACTTCGCGGCCAGGGGTTATGCGGGTGGTTCGCACGGCTGTGTGAACGTGCGCGATGAGAAGAAGATCGCGAGCCTGTTCGCTCAGGTGCGCAAGGGCGACAAGGTCGTCATCTACAAGTGAGG
>NZ_WMBF01000222.1:0-10107 GCF_019400875.1 Streptomyces anatolicus
GTCGTAGGGGCACTCGCGCGGCACAGGCCCGGGGCAAGCCCGCTCGCCCGCTCCCGTGTACGCCGGGGCGCGCCCGGGCAGGTAGCAGCGGACGGCCACGGCGGAAAACCGACGCGACGGAAAAGAGCCACGGCCGAGGCGCCGGCACGGACAGGGACCGGCGCACGCCGGAGGGGAGCAGACCGGCGTCGGCACGGACCGGCGCCGGAGCAGGCCAGGGGCAGGGGCGGGCCGCAGCGCGGCACCGGGAGCGGGAGGAGTCGGAGATCATGGCACACGACACGGTCCAGGACTGGGAGTTCACCGACGACCGGGACCATTTGATCAGGGCCCCGCACCGCCCGGCCAGGCTCGTCGCCTACGTGCCGACGGCCGCCGCACTCCACGACCACGGCATACGCGCGGCAGGCCTCTTCGGCTCCGCCCACGACGACCCCGCCGCACCGGATCCGGCCAAGGCGGGCAGCCTCCCCCTGGCGGATCTCCCCTACTTCGGCGCGGGCTCCGCGCTCGACCTGGAGGCGCTTCTCGCGGCGCGGCCCGATCTGGTCATCGCGCTCACCTATGGCGGAGGCCAGGTCTACGGCATCGATCCGGAGGCCGCCAAACACCTGGAGGAGCGGGTCCCCGTCGCCGTGCTCGACGTCGGCCGGGGCCGCAGCCTCGCCGGGATCCGGGACCGCCTCACCGCCCTCGCGCACGCGCTCGGCGCCCCCGCCCGTCCCGAAGCGGAGGCGGAACTGGCCACCGCCGAGCGCAGGTTGAGCGCGACGGCGGACAAACCCGTACGCCCGCGCGTCCTCGCCCTCTCACCGGCGGGGCCCGACTCCGTCCACCTGGCGAGGCCCTACGCCTGGCCCGACCTCGCCGCGCTCACCGGACTCGGCGTCGGCCTCGTGGACCCCGCTCCCGGCCAGGGCGCCAACTGGTCCACGACCACGTGGTCCGAGGCGGCCGCGCTGGAGCCGGACCTCGTGCTGACCGACGTGCGCTCGAACGCGGCCGAACTCGGTGAGGCCCTGGGCGGCGGCATCCGCACCCTGCCCTGGAACCCCGAACTGCCGCCCAGCGCCCGGGAACACGCCCGCTTCTTCACCGCGCTCACCGAAGCCCTGGAGGAGGTGGGGCCCGCACGGGCCGACCGGTAATCCACGTGCGAGCGGTAATTCACGTGCGACCGGTCCGCACGGCGTGGTACCTCCCTTTGCCATGGAAGATCTTGTGACGGCCCGGCTCGTGTTGCGTCCGATGAGCGTCGAAGGGGCGCGCCGCGTGGTGGCGCGCACGCCCGAGGAGGGGGAGCGGTGGGGGCCGGGCTACCCCACCGACGGAGACGTGGAATCGGCGGTCGACTTCCTCGGCCACTGCGCCCGGACCGGCAACCCGCAGCCCTTCGGGGACTACGAGATACGCGAGCGCGAGGGCGGCCGCGTCATCGGCAGCCTCGGCTTCAACCGGCCGCCGGACGCCGAGGGGACCGTGACGATCGGATACGGCGTAATCCCCGCCGCCCGCGGCAAGGGTTACGCCGTCGAGGCCCTGCGCGAACTGCTCCGCCTGGCCCGGGAGCGCGGCGTCACCTGCGTGAAGGGCGACGCGGACCTCGACAACATCGCGTCGCAGCGCGTCATGGCCTCGGCGGGCATGCGGTACGTCGGAGCGGACGAGCGCGTGAAGTACTACGAGAGCACCTGGTAGTCACCCGGGCCGCACGCGGCTCATGCCGCCCACCGGTCACACCCGCTCCACGTGCCGCTCCGGGCGCGATACCGGACACTGCTGAGTAGGGGCCGGCGCACTTGGCGCCGGCCATGGCGAGGGTGTTCGGCATGCTCGAGGTCCCGCTCTGGTTGTGGGGGGCGTTCGCCACGACCGTGGTCGTGTCGCTGGCGGTGGACTTGCTGGCGCACCGCACCGCGCACGTCATCGGCTTCAAGGAGGCGGCGGGCTGGAGCGCCCTATGGGTGAGCCTCGCCCTGATCTTCGGCGCGGTCGTCTTCCTCGTCCTCGGGACGACCGCGGGCACCGAGTACACGACCGCCTGGCTCCTGGAGAAGAGCCTGTCGGTCGACAACCTGTTCGTCTTCGCCGTGATCTTCGCGTACTTCAAGGTCCCCCGCGCCTACCAGCACCGCGTGCTGTTCTTCGGGGTCATCGGCGCCCTCGTCTTCCGCGGGATCTTCCTCTCCCTCGGCGTGGCCGTGGTCAGCCGCTTCACCGCCGTGCTCTTCGTCTTCGCGGCCGTGCTCTTCTACAGCACTTACAAACTCCTCAAGGACGAGGAGGAGAGCTTCGACCCGGGCAAGAGCTTCGCCGTACGGATGCTGCGCAAGCTCATCCCGGTGCGGGACGAGTACGCCGGGGCGAAGTTCTTCGTCAAGGAGGCCGGCCGACGGGTCGCGACCCCGCTGCTCGCCGTGGTCGCCGCGATCGAGGCGGCCGACCTGATCTTCGCGGTGGACAGCGTGCCGGCCGTCCTCGCGGTGAGCGACGACGCGTTCATCGTCTACACCAGCAACGCCTTCGCCATCCTCGGCCTGCGGGCCCTCTACTTCATGCTGGCGGGGCTCCTGGACCGCTTCCACTACCTGAGCAAGGGTCTGGCGGTCATCCTCGGCTTCATCGGCGTCAAGCTCATCCTCCAGGCGTCCCACAAGATGATCAGCTCCGACATCCCGGAGATCCCCTCCCCGGTCAGCCTCGCGGTGATCGTCGTCGTACTGACGGTCTCCGTGGTGCTCAGCATCAGACGGCCGGCCCCGGAAAAGGACGGGAAGGACGGGACCGGGCCCTGACCGCGGTCCGCGTCCCGCCGGGCAGGCGGGCCAGGACTTCCCGGCGGGCGATTTCAGGCATATCGTAAAGATATGGTCAAAATGAAGCGCGAGGTCGACGCCTTTGCGTGTCCGACCTGCAAGAAGTCCGTACCCGCCGAGATCCACCGCCACAAGACGCTCGCGGTCTTCGTCCCCGTGTGGCGCCCGGGCGCGTGCCAGAACCGCGACTGTCCCGACTACCGCCTGGATCCCGGGCGCAAGCGTCCCTCGACGCGGTAACGAAGATCACTACCAGCCCGTAGCCGAGGCCGGACCGGGTTGATCCACATCCCCTCCAACCCTATAAGCTCCTTTGTGGCACAGCGTGTTGACGCGATCGCGATCCGCCGCACCCCGCTGTGTCGCCGCCCTGCGCGGCCTTCCGTATCCGGTTGTTCTGTTCGAGCGCGTTGGTTTGAGGATGCAGATGGAACTAGCCACTCCGCCACCGGCGGCGGCCCGAGAGCCACGGGCCTGGCGCGCCTGGTGGCTGTTGCCGCTCGGCTTAGGCGCGGGCACCTTCGCCGCCGCGGTGGCCGGGCCCGACGAGGCCCGAATACCCGTCCTGCTTGTCGGCCTCGGCATGACCGCCGCCGCCACCTTCTGTGTGCGGCTCCTGCTGCGCTCCAGAGACGAGCTGCGCCGCGCCGCCGAGCAGGCCCAGTCGGCGCTGACGAGCCACTCCCGGCAGTGGCAGCACCACGTGGCCTCCCTGGAGCACGAGTACGGGACCGAGCGTGCCGCCCTCCAGGCCCGGCTGGCCGAGGAGACCGAGGCCTGGCAGCGGCAGGTCGACCGCCAGCGGGAACTGCTCGCCCGGCTCGGCGACGAGTTCCTGCCCGAGGCCCTGAAGGGCCTGCGATCCGGCGAGGCCATCGACGACTTGCTCCCTCCGCTTGCCCAGGAGAGCGACGTATCGCCCGAGTTCCGGCAGGAGCTGCGCAAGGTCCTGCGGACCGGACTGATCGCCGTCGAGGAGGAGTTCAACCGCAGCACCTCCGCCGAACAGGCCGTCATCAGCATCGGCAGCCGTCTGCACGTGCTCACCGGCAAGATCCGCGGCCGCCTCCACGAGATGCAGGGCGAACACGGCCGCTCACCCGCCGTCGCCCAGGGCCTCATGGAACTGGACCAGGCGATCGGCCCCGCCGACTGTCTGGCCGCCAGCATCGGCGTCCTCGGCGGCACGGACCGGCCCGGCCGGCAGTGGCAGGAACCGCAGCGCCTGCTCAGCGTCGTGCGCGGCGGCATCGGCCGCATCAAGGACTTCGACCGCGTCCAGGTGCGCCAGCTGCCCGAACTGGGCGTCGACGGCGGCCTGGTGGACCACCTCACGCTGATCTTCGCCCACCTCCTGGACAACGCGGCACGCTACTCGCCGCCCACCGAGCCCGTGATCGTCTCGGGCAAGGAGGTGCCGAACGGCGTCGGCATCGAGATCCAGGACGCGGGCAAGGGCCTGAGCGAGGAGCAGAAGCAGCTCGCCCTTGACTCCCTCGAAGGCGTCGCCGCCGGTCCCGGCATCGGCGGCCTCGCGGAGGACGCCCAGCTCGGCCTGCGCGTCGTCGGCATCCTCGGCCGCAGGTACGGGATCCGGGTCACCTTCGCCGACTCGCCCTGGCTCGGTACCTCCGTCGTCGTGGTCGTGCCGCACAAGTACTTCAGCCGGCTCCCCGCCACGCCCTCAGTACCCGCCCCCCGGATCGAGGCGGATGCCGCCGCACAGGTGGCCGAGGCGCCCGCCCCCGCGGCCGACGCCGTCCCCGGCGCGGAGACCACCCTTGGCGGACTGCCCAAACGGCGCAGGAGCAGGCCACGCGGAGATTCCCCGGACGAGGCCGGCACCCCGGCAGCGGCCCCGGCGGCGGCCACGGCCCCGCCCGTCGTGCCGCCGGACACGTCCTTCACCGGCCTCGCGGCTTTCGCCACCGCCGGAAGAGAGACCGAAGAGCCCCGGACCGAAGAGAGCGACCAGCGATGACGCAGCACGAGACCGACGTGAGCTGGGCGCTCCGTGACCTGACCGAGTCCATCAAGGAGATCCGCTTCGCGCTGGTGGCCTCCAGCGACGGCAAGGCCATCACGTCGTACGGGGCGGAGGACCCCGACGACGTGGACCGCTTCGCCGCCGTCGTCGCGGGCCTCCAGGCGCTCGCCCAGCCCGTCGCCGCCCAATTCCCCACGTACGGCGGCCAGTTGCGCCTCGCGATGATCGAGGTCGACGGGGGGCACCTCTTCGTGGTGCGGGCCGGTGTGGAGACGTACCTCGGAGTCCTCGCCAAGGAGGGGCTCGACCAGGGGCTGCTCGGGCATCAGATGAGGGACCTGGCGCGGCGGATGGGTGAGCTTCTGGGCACCACTCCGCGCCGGGAGGAGCAGCCTGGATGAGTGGCCCCCACCGGCCGAGGGACCCGTCCGGTCTCGAGCGCTACTACGTCCTGACCGGCGGGCGCAGCGGACCGGCCGGGCCCGCCGCCGGGCTCGACGTGGCGACGCTCGTCCTCACCCGTGGCGCCCGCACCGCGCCCGCACCGGGCACGCAGTACGAGCACGTCCCGGGCATGCAGCACGAGCACGAGGAGATCGTGCGCCGGTGCCGCGATCCGCTGTCGGTGGCCGAGCTGGGCGCCCATCTCGGACTGCCGTTCAACATTCTCGCGGTGCTGTTGACCGACCTGCTGGAGGCGGACCGGGTGGAGACCCGTGACCCCATCCCGGTTTCTTCCCCCTCCGGCCGCGGGCCGGACCTCGCGCTCCTTGAGGAGGTACTCAGTGGACTTGAAAGGCTTTGACCGTCCCGACCAGCCGTCGGAGACGGGCGCACTGCCCGCCGGAAGCCGCTCGGTCAAAGTGATGATCGCCGGAGGCTTCGGAACCGGAAAGACGACCATGGTCCGCTCGGTGAGCGACATCAAACCGCTCACCACCGAGGAGACCCTGACCCAGGCCAGCATCGACGTCGACCATCTGATCGGCGTCACCGACAAGCAGGAGACCACGGTCAGCCTCGACTTCGGCCGCATCGGCCTGAACGAGCAGCTGGTCCTCTACCTGTTCGGCACCCCCGGGCAGGAACGCTTCTGGTTCCTGTGGAACGGCCTCTTCAAGGGCGCCCTCGGCGCGGTCGTCCTTGTCGACACGCGGCGCCTCGCGTCCAGCTTCCGTGCCATCGAGGAGATGGAGCGCCAGGACGTGCCCTTCGTCATCGCCCTCAACGTCTTCCCCGACTCCAAGGAACACCCCGTCGAGGAGATACGGGAGGCCCTGGACATCTCGCCGCACACACCGATCGTCGCGTGCGACGCCCGTGACAAGGCCTCGAGCCGCGATGTGCTCATCGCCCTCATCCGCCACCTCAAGGAACGCTCCGCCGCCGTCCTGGAGTCCCGATGAACGCCCCGACCCCGACCGGTACCCCCAGCGAGGCGACCGAGGCGACCGAGGCCGCCGGAGGCTGCCCGGTCCGGCACGGCTCCACCCTGACCCGCCTCTACGGACCGCAGGCCTCGGAGGACCCGCACGGCATCTACGAGCGCCTGCGCCACCAGCACGGCCCGGTGGCGCCCGTCCTGCTCGAGGGGGACGTGCCCGCCTGGCTGGTCCTCGGCTACCGGGAGAACCGCCGCGTCCTGGAGAACCCCCGCCAGTTCACCCGCGATTCGCGGATCTGGCGGGACTGGAAGGAGGGCCGGGTCGAGGACTCCTCCCCGCTGATGCAGATGGTGGGCTGGCGCCCGGACTGCGTCTCCCAGGAGGGCGAACCGCACCGCAGGCTGCGCGGGGCCGTCACCGACAACCTCCAGGCCGTGGCGGGGCGCGGCATCAGGCGGCATGTCACCCGCTTCGCGAACAAGCAGATCGACGCGTTCGCGGCGGAGGGCAGCGCCGACCTGGTGGGGCAGTACGCCGAGTATCTGCCGATGCTCGTCCTCACCCGCCTCTTCGGCCTCGCCGAGGGGGAGGGGCGCCGGCTCGCGCACTCCTGCGCCCAGGTCATCAAGGGCGGTGAGGAGGCCGTCGCGCACAACGACCTGATCATGAAGATCCTCGCCGAACTCGCCGAGCGCAAGCGCGCCGAGCCGGGATCGGATTTCACGACCGGACTCCTGCACCACCAGGCGGGCCTGGACGACGGCGAGATCCTCAGCCATCTGCGGCTCGTCCTGATCGCCGCCCACACCACCACCAGCAACCTGCTGGCGAGGGTCCTGCAGTCGGTTCTCACCCACCCCTCCCACATGGCCGGTCTGGTGAGCGGCCAGCTCAACATCTCGGCGGTGGTGGAAGAGGTCATGTGGAACACCCCGCCGCTCGCCGTCTGCCCGGGGCGCTTCGCCACGGCCGATCTGGAGCTGGGCGGCCAGCAGGTCAAGGCCGGTGACCTGCTCGTCCTCGGTCTGGCCGCGGGCAACCTCGACCCGGAGATCCGCCCCGACACCACCACGACGCTGCACGGCAACAAGGCGCACCTCGCCTTCAGTGGCGGCTCGCACGAGTGCCCGGGGCAGGGCGTGGGCCAGGCGATCATCGAGACGGCCGTCGACGTGCTGCTGCACCGGCTGCACGCGCTGCGGCTCGCGACCGCGCCCGATGAGCTGACGTCCACGGCCTCCACGTGGGAGAGCCGCCTCGATCGCCTGCCGGTGGAGTTCACACCTCAGGTGGTCTGAGCGCCGCGGGTCGGCTGCCGTGGGTCGGCCGAGGGGCCGGCGGAGGGCGGCCTCCGGGTTCAGCGCGATGCGGCGGTGGCGCGTATGTCCGTATTGCGCACCACGCGGCCGGCCGGTACAGTACGAATGTACTGTTCGGCCTGTCGGCGGAGGCTTCCCTCCCGGGCCCCTCCCTAAAGCAGCCCCCGATGTCCCTCGCCCTGCGCCGCGTCACCCCCGCGGAGCGCCGCGCCCGCTTGGCCGAGCGGCACCTGCTGACCCCCACGGGCCGGGCCGCGACAGCCGAGGGCGTCGTGCGGGCCCTCGTCGGGTTGCACGCGACAGACCCGGCGACCGTCTTCCTCAGCGCCGCCGCCCGTATGGACGCGCCCACCCCCGGCCTGATCGACAGGGCTCTGTACGACACCGGCGACCTGATCCGCGTCCGCTGCATGCGTCGGACCATGTTCGTCGTCCCCGCAGGCCTCGCCGCCACCCTCCACGCCGCCTCGGTCACCGACACCTACCGCCGCCGGCCCGAAGCGCTCAAGCGCCTCGCGGAGGCGGCCGGCTGGGACGAGGCCCGCTACGCCCGCGCGGAAGCCGACCTCCTCGCCGCGCTCGCCGTACGCGGCCAGGCCACCTCCGCCGAACTCACCGCCGACGTCCCGGCCCTCGCCCAGCAGATCGTCACCTTCCCCGGCAAGCCCTACGAGTCCCGCCAACGGATATGCGGCACGGTCCTCGGCGTCCTCGCCGCCGAAGGGCGAGTCCGCCGCGCCCGGCCCGCCGGGTCCTGGACCTCCGCCCAGTTCCGCTGGGCCCTCAGCACGCCCTTCCCCGAGCTCCCCGCCGAGGAGGCCCGCGCCGATCTGGCGCGCCGCTACCTCGCCGCGTTCGGCCCCGTGACCGTCGACGACCTCAAATGGTGGACCGGCTGGACCGTGACCTACACCCGGAAAGCCATCGCCGCCACCGGCGCGGAAGCCGTCGAACTCGACGAGGGCATCGGATACCTCCTGCCCGAGGACGCCGAGCCGCCCGCGCGCACCGAACCTCGCGCGGCACTCCTGCCCGGCCTCGACCCCACCCCCATGGGCCGGCGCCACCGCGACTGGTACCTCGACCGCGACCACACCGGCGCCCTGTTCGACCGCAACGGCAACATCGGCCCCACCATCTGGTGGGACGGCCGCGTCATCGGCGCCTGGGCCCAGCGTCCCGACGGCGACATCAACCACCGACTGCTGACCGATCCCGGCACCGAAGCCCGCGCCGCCGTCGCCGACGAGATCGGCCGGCTGCGCGCCTTCCTCGGCGCCACCCGCGTCACCCCCTGCTACCGCACCCCGCTCGAACGCCGGCTGGCCGCCTGACGAGCGCGCCGGGAGCGCGGCGTGACGCTCGCCGGGACCCGCGCGTCAGACGGTCAGCAGGTCGTCCAGCGACCCGCGCCCCCGCTCCTCCGCGGCCACGGCCGGGCCGTCCTTGACGGCGGCGTAGCGGCCCGTGACCAGGGCCCACTCGTAATTGCCGTTGATCCAGTGCCGAATGGCCTCCACGCCCATCCGCACCCACGCCCGCTCCTCGGTGTCGAGCCGCAACTCGGCGCACATCACGGGCACTTCGGACTCCAGGCGCACATAGTCCCGCAGCCGCTCCTCGGTCATCCGTATCGCCTCGGCGGCGGCCTCGTCGAGGCCGTAACCGCGCGCCTGCTGGAGGACGGTGATGAGGTTGTGCCCGTCACCGCGCCGCTTCTCGCGCTCGAAGGAGTGGATGTCGTTCATGAAACCGATGGTGTCCGCGGCGGCGTCCCGCAACGCGACCATCAGCGGATGCGCCTGCGCCTGCGCGGGAACCTCGAAGCGGCGGCTGCGCTCGCCCGCGTCGATGCTGTGGTGGATGCCGACGGTGCGCCGCCGGAAGGCCGTGTACTCCTCCAGGCCGAGCCGCCCGCCCCGCGCCGCCAGGTCGACCTCCTCGGAGTGCGCGACAAGGAACCGCCCCCAGGAGGCCGCGAACCGCGTGCGCCAGGCCGGTGACATGCCGTCGGCCAGCTGCTCCCACACCTGCGCCCACGCCACCGTGATGGGGCAGACGACACGCGGCCTGCTGCCCACCGGGCGCAGGGGAGTGGCGATCAGCTCGCGGGAGACCTCCGCTATCCGGTCCGCCCGGTCCGGCCGTGCCGCGTCGAACTGGTCGTCGAAGAGGAAGGCGAGCGAGAACCAGTTCATCAGGACGACCATGTCGTCGGCCGAGGCGTGTGGATACGTACGTATCGCGGCTTGCGGCAGGTCCCAGCTCTCGTACTCCTCGAAGCCTCCCCGGCTGCGCACCAGGCCCATCTCCCGGACCCAGCGCAGGTGTTGCTCCCGCGCGGGCTCCAGGTGCTCGCTGACCGGAGTGGTGAAGGGGATGTCGAACCGAACGTCCTGCGGCATTTTCCCGGACTCCTCGTGAGGCGTGTGCGAGATCCCCCCGGCCCGCGCACAGATACATGGCATGTTCAATGATCAACTGCGCTACCAAGATGCCCTGCCGCCGAACGATCCATGCTGTGATCTAGTCAACTCCCGTGACCTGCCCGCGAACCCGGGGTTGCGCCGCGGGGCGAGAGGGGAAGTGATAAGCGGAAT
>NZ_WMBF01000223.1:0-10076 GCF_019400875.1 Streptomyces anatolicus
ATGTGGCGCCGCCACAACGACTCCTCGGCCCTGGCGGAACCCCGCCCCCTCATCCGCGTCTACACGGGCCCCGGCACCCTGGACGCCGTCGCCGCCTCCTACGAGCGCCTGCTCGGCACGGAACGCGACATGTGGTTCACGTACCCGGAGAAGAACCTCGCCCTCGCCGTGGTCGGCGGTTTCCTCCTGATCGAGGGCACGGAGGAGACGCTGGCCCCGTTCCGCGCGACGAACGGCACGCTGCTCGTCGACTCGGCCCAGAAGTACCTGGACCGTCTCGCGGCAGAGGGCGCGGAGATCACGGACCCTCTCGTCAAGGTCCCCACGGGCGCGGGCTTCACGGCCCGCCACCGCGACGGCACGCTCATCGAGTACGTGGAACACCGGCCCACGGATGAGGGGTTGTAGGAGGGCCGTAGGCGTGTCTGGAGGCGGGGCCCTGCCCGCACCTCTTCTTGTGCTCACCAGTCGGTATTGCTAGCGTCCTGGAAAATGTCATCTCTGGGACGGGTGGAATGAAGAACTCTTCGGTGGTTCTCTTCGACATCGGGAATGTTCTCTTCTGTGACCCCTGGGAGACCCTTCTCCTCACACCGGGGAAGGGCCTGGCCGATATGCGCGGCTGGGACCGCCAGTTCGTATCGACGGCGGCGCGGCGGCTGTGGGAGAAATTCAGCGTCGCCGAATACGAGGAAGACGAGTACTGGCAGGATCTGGGCGCGGTGACCGGGGAGAAAATCACCCGGGACCAGGTCGAGGAGCTGGAGACGCGCCTGCTCCACCGGAACCCCAGCGCCGACCTCATGCTGAAGACCGCCCAGGACGCGGGAAACCGGATCGGGATCATCTCCAACAACACCAGTTTCTGGTTCGCCAAGCAATGGAAGTGGCTCGGCCTCGGTGACTACATCGATCCGGATCTCGTCTTCGTCTCCCACGCCCTCGGGGTCAGCAAGTCGACTCCGGGGGCAGGACTTTTCGAGTGCGCGGCCCGGATGGTCCCGCCCCCGGCCGGTCTCGTCGTGGAGGACCGCCAGGGAAACGTGCGGCGGGCTGCCGAGGTCGGGTTCAGGACTTACCGTTACTCCCTCTCCGAATCGACCCCTCTGCCGACGTTCTCGTAACTCAGGGAGGCCGGATGACCGTAGATCCACCGCACGGGCCGTTACCGGGGGAGTTGCCGCCCGGCTGGATCGACCCGGCCGTGATTTCCCCACCACCCGGCGGTCGCGTTCCCGGCCAGACGCAGCCACAGCCACAGCCACAGCCGCCGCCGCCGCCGTCACTGGTAAGTCCTGAGGCGCTGCGCAATCAGCTCGACGCGCGGCTCGCGGAGTACGCGACCCTCCGCCAGGAAAGCCTCCAGGCGATCTCGAACCGCATCCAGGTCATGAATTTCGCGTTCACTTCGCTGAGCCTCATCCTGGCCGCCCTCCTCGCCTCGGACGTCCCGCGCTCCCTGCTGATCCTGGTGAGCCTGCTCTTCGTCCCCATCGCCTCCAAGGCGAGCGCCCTGGTGTGGCTCGGGGAATACCACCGGTCCCAACGTGCCGGCCAGGGCGTACGGCTCCTGGAGGGACGCATCAATGAGCTCCTGGGGGGAGGCGAGCACCTTACCTGGGAAAAGTCGCTGTACTCGCAGAGCACGCACATGGGTTACCCGTATATCGCGACGGTCCTCTTCATACTCAGCACCGGAGTCTTCGGCGAATTCCTGGGCGGGATCTACCTGACACAGGCGGCCGAAGAGGCGGCGGTCTTTCCTCCGGTCCTCTGCGCCGCCCTGGTGGTCGTGTACTCGCTGACGATCGAGATCAGTTTTCTTCTCTTCTTCCGTAAACGCTGGATCGCCATCCGTCTGCATTCGCACGGGGCGTAGGTCTCCGGCCGCCGCTGCGATCAGCGGGCTCGTCGCTCAGGCAAGCCGCCTCGGCAGCCGCAGGCTCAGCGCCGCGAGCCCGAGCAGCCCCACCACCTGCACCCCGAGCACGATCGCGAACGCCTCCCGCATGCCCGGGCCCGCCGCCAGCGCGAGGAAGAGCGAGCCGACCGTCGCCACGCCCACCGCCAGGCACGACTGCTGCACGGTCGCCGCAAGACCGCTGCCCGCGCCCGCCCGGGCGGCCGGCACCGCGGCGAGGACGATCCGGTAGTAGAGGGCCAGTTCGACGCCCTGGCCCAGGCCGCACACGGCGAGGCCCGGCGCGAGGGCCAGGGGGCCGAGCGAGGACCACGGCACCCACAGCGCCGTCAGGGCGAGGATCACCAGGCCCGAGGCATGCACCAGCGCGGCCACCCCCATCGCCCGGCCGCCGAACCGCGCGGCCACCCCCGGAGCGAGTATCGACGCCGCGAACTGCGCCAGCCCCATGGGGACCAGCGTCAGGCCCGCCTTGAGCGCGCCGTAGCCGAGCCCCTGCTGGAGCGTCACCGCGCTGACGAACATCCAGCCGCTGAACCCGATGAAGATCGGCAGACCGAGGACGAGGCCCCTGCGTACGCCGGGCTCGCGCAGCAGCGACGGCGGCAGCAGCGGGCTGCCCCCGGTGTTCTCCGCGCGGCGCTCGACGGCCGCGAACGCCCAGGCGAACAGGGGTGCGGCGGCGAGCAGCAGCACCGACCAGAGGGGCCAGCCCGTGGCCCGCCCCTCGGAGAGGGGGAGCAGCAGGGCCGTCAGCGCGGCGCCGAGCAGGAGCGTGCCGCCGATGTCGCCGCGCCGGGGCCGCTCGGCGCGGCTGTCCGGCACCGCGCGCACCGCGCAGAGCAGGGCGGCCACCGCGACCGGCACGTTCACCAGGAACGCCATGCGCCAGCCGGTGCCCGCGAGGTCGGCGGCGACCAGGACGCCGCCGAGCACCTGCCCGAGTACGACCCCGAGCCCGCTCACCGAGCCGTACAGCGCGACGGCCTTCGCGCGCCGCTCGCCCCGCGTCGTGGCGTGGATGGTGGCGAGGACCTGCGGCAGCATCAGCGCGGACGCCGCGCCCTGCGCCACGCGCGCCCCCACCAGCCACCAAGCGCCGGGCGCGAGCCCGCAGGCCAGCGAGGTCAGGCCGAAGGCGGCGACGCCCCACCGGAAGAGCTTCCCGCGTCCGTAGGTGTCCCCGAGCCTGCCGCCGAGGACGAGCAGCACGGCGTACGCGACCGCGTAACCGGCGACGACCATCTCCAGCGTGGCGGGGGAGGCGCGCAGGTCGCGTCCCATGCTGGGCAGGGCGACGTTGACGATGAAGAAGTCGATGCTGGAGAGGGCGGCGCCGAGGAGGACGGTGAGCAGGCCGAGCGGGGTCAGGGCATCGGTCCGGGTGGACTTTTCGGTGAGGGGCGCAGGAGTCACGTATGCCACGGTCTGCCGGGGCCCAAGGGGGTACCAGAGCCTCTTTATCCTGGTACCAGACGCACCTGGAAACAGGCTGCGGTGTGCGGCAGCCTTGATCCATGACCAGCACGGCCGTGACGGCGGACCCCGGCGCCGACATCCGCAGGCGGGAACTGGCCGCCTTCCTCCGCAGCCGCCGCGAGCGCGTCACGCCCGAGCAGGCGGGGCTGCCGCGCGGCACCCGGCGCCGGACGCCGGGCCTGCGCCGCGAGGAGGTGGCGCAGCTGTCCGCGGTGGGCGTCACCTGGTACACGTGGCTCGAGCAGGCGCGCCCCATCAAGGTGTCCGCGCAGGTCCTGGACGCGATCGCGCGGGCGCTGCTCATGGACCCGAGCGAGCGCGCCCACCTCTTCGCCCTCGCCGGGGCCGTCGATCCGCGCCCCGAGGCCGAGTGCACCGCGCTCTCCGCGCCGGTCCGCAGGCTGATGCACCGTATCGCCCCCTACCCGGCCACCGTGCAGAACGGCCGCTACGACGTCCTCGCCCACAACCGCCCCTGGACCCACGTCTTCGGCGATTTCGACGCGATGGAGCCGCGCGACCGCAACTGCCTGTGGCTCCTGGCCACCAGCAGGCGCTGGCGCGAGACGTTCCTCGACCGGGACGAGATGCTGCGCGACCTGACCGCCAAGTTCCGCGGGGCGATGGCCGAGCATGGCGCCGAGCCCGCCTGGAAGGAGCTGCGGGACCGGCTGCTCGGGGTCTCCGCGGAGTTCCGCGAGCTGTGGGAGCGGCACGAGGTGGCGACGATGTCCCCGCACGTCAAGCGGTACCAGCACCCGAGGGTGGGGCTGCTGAGACTGGAGCACCGCATGCTGTGGATGGCCCCGCTGGCGCAGGCGCACCGCCTTATCGCGTACGTACCGGCCGACGAGGAGACGGAGGAGCGGCTGGAGCGGCTGGCGGAGCTGTCGGATCCGGCGTCGGAGCCGTCGGGACCGCTCTCGGAGCCCTCGGGACGGTCGCCGGAACCGTCGTCGTCGGAGGTGTCGGGGAGTGAGGGACAATAGAGGGTCCCGTCGTCCGTCCCGGAGAGCCCCGATGCCGTCCAAGCCCCTCTCGATCGGCCCGCACACCGTAACGCCGCCCGTCGTGCTCGCCCCCATGGCGGGCATCACGAACGCGCCGTTCAGGACGTTGTGCCGGGAGTTCTCCGGCGGCAAGGGCCTCTTCGTGAGCGAGATGATCACGACGCGCGCCCTGGTGGAGCGGAACGAGAAGACGATGCAGCTGATCCACTTCGACGCGACGGAGAAGCCGCGCTCGATCCAGCTGTACGGCGTCGACCCGGCCACCGTCGGCAAGGCCGTCCGCATGATCGCGGAGGAGGACCTGGCCGACCACATCGACCTGAACTTCGGCTGCCCCGTCCCCAAGGTGACCCGCAAGGGCGGCGGCTCCGCGCTCCCGTACAAGCGCCACCTGCTGCGCGCGATCCTGAAGGAAGCGGTCGCCGGGGCGGGTGCCCTCCCCGTGACGATGAAGATGCGCAAGGGCATCGACGACGACCACATCACCTTCCTGGACGCGGGCCGCATCGCGGTCGAGGAGGGCGTCACCGCCATCGCGCTGCACGGCCGCACCGCCGCCCAGCACTACGGCGGCACCGCCGACTGGGACGCCATCGCCCGCCTCAAGGAGCACGTCCCGGAGATCCCGGTCCTCGGCAACGGCGACATCTGGTCGGCCGCCGACGCGCTCCGCATGATGGACGAGACGGGCTGCGACGGAGTCGTCGTCGGCCGCGGCTGCCTCGGCCGCCCCTGGCTCTTCGGTGACCTGGTCGCCGCCTTCGAGGGCACGGGCGCACCGGCGGCCCCGACCCTGCGCGAGGTCTCCGGGGTCATGCTCCGCCACGCGACGCTGCTCGGCGAGTGGATCGGGGACGAGGCGCGCGGCGTCATCGACTTCCGCAAGCACGTGGCCTGGTACCTGAAGGGCTTCGCGGTCGGCTCGGAGATGCGCAAGCGTCTGGCGGTCACCTCGTCGCTGGCCGAACTGGAGGACGGTCTGGGCGAGCTGGACCTCGACCAGCCGTGGCCGGTGGGCGCCGACGGCCCCCGTGGCCGCACCTCGGGCAACAACCGCGTGGTCCTGCCGGACGGCTGGCTGAAGGACCCCTACGACTGCGCGGGCGTGAGCGAGGACGCGGAGCTGGACACGTCCGGGGGGTGACGGAGGACGCGTTGCACACCGATCTGGCCGAGCTGCTCGCGGCGGCCGGCATCGTGGACGTGGATGTGGACGAGGCCGTCGCGGACGGGCACGTCCGGTCGTCCGCGTACCAGCGCGTCGTCTCCGTGATCGCTTCCTCGCGGAGCCGCGACCGGGACCGCGACCGGGACCGGGCGATCGTGGCGACGATCCTGCGCGACCCCGACGAGATGGCGTCCAAGACGGCGGTGGTCGCCCTCGTGGACGAGATCGCGAGGAAGATGGCCGGCCCCGCCGAGTTCCGGCGGTGGTCGGCTGCACTGCTGCCGGAGACCGACCGGCTCAGGACGGCGGCGTTCCGCGACTTCATCCGCCGCCGCGTCCACGACTGGCTGATCCGCCTGTCCATCGAGGACGGTCACCTGCCGACACCGGCCGAGCTGGCGCGGGCCACGGCGTGGATGCAGCGCCTCCTCGCCGAAAGGTCGACGTCACCGGAGGTACTGGCCCTGCTCGCCGAGTCGGCCCACACCAGGAAGACCCGGAACATCGCGAAGCACCGAGCCGGAATCCGCCCCCGCTGAAGACGCCCGAAGGGGCGGCACCCCCGCACAGGGTGCCGCCCCTTCCTCGTGGGCCGGAGCCGTCGCCGCATCGGTACTGAGGGTCGGGGACACGGCGACGGCCCCGGGGTTCGGGTGGATCTATTCGGATGGATCTAGCGGTGGTCGCTGCCCGTCGAGTGCGAGGCCGCGCGGCCCGCTTCCAGGCGGGCCACCGGGATGCGGAACGGGGAGCAGGAGACGTAGTCCAGGCCCACCTCGTGGAAGAAGTGCACCGACTCCGGGTCGCCGCCGTGCTCGCCGCAGACGCCCAGCTTCAGGTCGGGGCGGGTCTCACGGCCCGCCTTGACCGCGTCCTTCACCAGCTTGCCGACGCCGTCCTTGTCGATCGTCTCGAAGGGGGAGACACCGAAGATGCCCTTCTCCAGGTACGCCGTGAAGAAGCTCGCCTCCACGTCGTCCCGCGAGAAGCCCCAGACGGTCTGCGTGAGGTCGTTCGTGCCGAAGGAGAAGAACTCGGCCGCCTCCGCGATCTGGTCGGCCGTCAGCGCGGCGCGCGGCAGCTCGATCATCGTGCCGAGCGCGAGCTTCAGGTCGACGCCGGTGGACTCGATGACCTCGGCGATGACCTGCTCGGCCTCCTCGCGGACGATCTCCAGCTCCTGGACCGTGCCGACGAGCGGAATCATGATCTCCGCACGCGGGTCGCCCTTGGCGTTCTTCCGCTCGGCCGCCGCCTCCGCGATGGCGCGCACCTGCATGGTGAACAGGCCCGGGATGACGAGGCCGAGGCGTACGCCGCGCAGACCCAGCATCGGGTTCTGCTCGTGCAGGCGGTGGACGGCCTGGAGCAGGCGCAGGTCGTTCTCGTTGGAGTCCTTGCGGGACTCGGCGAGCGCCACCCGGACGGACAGCTCCGTGATGTCCGGCAGGAACTCGTGCAGCGGCGGGTCCAGGAGGCGGACGGTGACCGGCAGGCCGTCCATCGCCTCGAACAGCTCCACGAAGTCCCGCTTCTGGAGCGGAAGCAGCTCCTTCAGCGCGTCCTCGCGCTCCTCGTCCGCGTCGGCGAGGATCAGCCGCTCGACCATCTCGCGGCGCTCACCGAGGAACATGTGCTCGGTGCGGCACAGGCCGATGCCCTGCGCGCCGAAGCGGCGGGCGCGCAGCGCGTCCTCGGCGTTGTCGGCGTTGGCCCGCACCCGAAGGCGCCGTACCCGGTCCGCGTACGCCATGATCCGGTGCACGGCGGCGACCAGCTCGTCGGCGTCGTCGGCGCCCGCGTGCATGCGGCCCTCGAAGTACTCCACGACGGGGGAGGGGACCACCGGCACCTCACCGAGGTAGACCTTGCCCGTCGAGCCGTCGATGGAGACGACGTCGCCCTCCTCGACGACGATGCCGCCCGGCGCGGTGAGGCGGCGCCGCTTGGTGTCGACCTCAAGCTCCTCGGCGCCGCAGACACAGGTCTTGCCCATGCCGCGCGCCACGACCGCCGCGTGGGAGGTCTTGCCGCCGCGCGAGGTCAGGATGCCCTCGGCGGCGATCATGCCATCGAGGTCGTCGGGGTTGGTCTCGCGGCGGATCAGGATGACCTTCTCGCCCGAACGCGACCACTTGATCGCGGTGTACGAGTCGAAGACCGCCTTGCCGACCGCCGCACCCGGCGACGCGGCGATGCCTCGGCCGAGCTGCTGCACCTTGGAGTCCGCGTCGAAGCGGGGGAACATCAGCTGGGCGAGCTGGGCGCCGTTGACGCGCTGGAGCGCCTCGGCCTCGTCGATCAGGCCCTGGTCGACGAGTTGCGTCGCGATGCGGAACGCGGCACCGGCGGTGCGCTTGCCGACGCGGGTCTGGAGCATCCACAGCTGGCCGCGCTCGATGGTGAACTCGATGTCGCAGAGGTCCTTGTAGTGCGTCTCAAGGGTCTCCATGATCTGCATGAGCTGGTCGTACGACTTCTTGTCGATCTGCTCCAGATCGGCGAGCGGCACGGTGTTGCGGATGCCCGCGACGACGTCCTCGCCCTGCGCGTTCTGAAGGTAGTCGCCGTAGACGCCCTGGTGGCCGCTGGCCGGGTCGCGGGTGAACGCGACGCCCGTACCGGAGTCGGGGCCGAGGTTGCCGAAGACCATCGAGCAGATGTTGACGGCCGTGCCGAGGTCGTGCGGGATGCGCTCCTGGCGGCGGTAGAGCTTGGCGCGGTCGGTGTTCCACGACTCGAAGACCGAACGGATCGCGAGGTCCATCTGCTCGCGCGGGTCCTGCGGGAAGTCCCGCCCGGCCTCCGTCTTGACGATCTTCTTGAACTTGGTGACCAGCTTCTTCAGGTCGGCCGCTTCGAGGTCGGTGTCGATCGTGACCTTCTTGGCCTCCTTGGCCTTCTCCAGCGCCTCCTCGAAGAGGTCGCCGTCGACGCCGAGGACGGTCTTGCCGAACATCTGGATGAGCCGGCGGTAGGAGTCCCACGCGAAACGGTCGTCGCCGGACTGCTTGGCGAGGCCGGTCACCGACTTGTCGGAGAGCCCGATGTTCAGGACCGTGTCCATCATGCCGGGCATGGAGAACTTGGCGCCCGAGCGGACGGAGACGAGCAGCGGGTCGTCGGCCTGGCCGAGCCTCTTGCCCATCTTCTGCTCAAGGGCGTCGAGGTGCGCGCTGACCTCGTCGCGCAGCTCGGTGGGCTCCTCACCGCTGTCGAGGTACGTCTTGCACGCCTCGGTGGTGATGGTGAAGCCCGGAGGGACGGGCAGCCCGAGGTTGGTCATCTCGGCGAGGTTCGCACCCTTGCCGCCGAGAAGGTCCTTGAGGTCCCTGTTGCCCTCGGTGAAGTCGTAAACGAACTTCACCGCTTCGGTCGCCTCGGTCGTCTCACTCGTGTGAGCTACGTGGAGATCTTTGTTTTCCGACACGGGTCTCGACTCCTCGAGGACTCGGTGGCTGCCCTGACGGCGAGGAACATACCCAGATCGAAGGCGCCTGGGTACGTCCACTTGTGCGTCATGCGGCCGTAACCACCCGTCCGCCGCTAGATCGAAAGTGACTTGGCGGTAGGGAGGGCGGGAGGGACTGTGTTCAAGAGTTGAACTCGCAACCCCCGTAGACCCTGGTAAACGCTCAAACGAGCGATGAGATCTCAGATGTGAGTTCACTTCATGAATGATCGAGCATTGGCACTGAGTGCCACTCCTTGGAGAAGTGCAGCCGCCCTTTACGTGCTCTTGGGGTGCTCATCTGAGCGCAAGGGCTATCAGGGGTGGCGAGAATCACGCCGTTTCACGGGCTCGGATGTCACCATCCGGACGCAGCCGTTCACTCCGGGAGACAGCGCGGGGGTGGCGTCACACCCCGAGCGCGGCGAGCCGTTCTTCCGCCCGTTCCGGGGCGTACAGGTGCTCCACCACCAGTGTTCCCGCGCCGATCAGCGCCGCGCGGTCGCCGAGGCGCGAGGTGACGATGTCCAGGTGGGCGGTGGAACGGGGCAGGGCCCGCTGGTACAGGAGTTCGCGTACGCCGGTGAGGAAGGCGGTTCCGGCCAGATCTCCCGCGATCATGAGAACGCCGGGGTTCAGGAGCGTCACGACGGTCGCGAGCACCTCGCCGACATGCCGGCCCGCCTCGCGCGCGAACCCCAGCGCGGTGGGGTTCCCGGCGTCCAGGAGTGCGCGCACATCCGATCCGGAGGCGGCGGGGAAGCCGGCCTCCGTGAGTCTGCGGGCGAGGGCTCGGCCGCTGGCGAGGGCGGCGAGACAACCGTAGGAGCCGCACTTGCAGAGTGCGTCCGCTCCCTCGGGCACCCGGACGTGACCGATGTCGCCCGCGCCGCCGTCGATGCCGCGGTAGACAGCGCCGTCCACGACGACGCCCGCGCCGATCCCGGTCGAGACCTTGATCAGGGCGAAGGCGGAGCAGTGGGGGTAGTGGGTGCGCTGCTCTCCGTACGCCATGAGGTTGGCGTCGTTGTCCACGAGGATGGGGAG
>NZ_WMBF01000224.1:0-10062 GCF_019400875.1 Streptomyces anatolicus
GCCCAGGGGCACCCCACCCCCGTAAAGCCAGGCGCAGCCGATTGGCACTCCGCTTGACCGAGTGCTAACCGCCGTCCTAGTCTCGCTCCTGGCACTCCCCGTTGGAGAGTGCCAACAGCGACGGGCAGGTCCGGCACCCGCGACGACGGATCCACCTGGTCGCCACACCTAAGACTGTTAACCCCGTGAGATCTCCGAAGGGGGAGACCGGATCGTGACGACCACCAGCTCCAAGGTTGCCATCAAGCCGCTCGAGGACCGCATTGTGGTCCAGCCGCTCGACGCCGAGCAGACCACGGCCTCCGGCCTGGTCATTCCGGACACCGCCAAGGAGAAGCCCCAGGAGGGCGTCGTCCTGGCCGTGGGCCCGGGCCGCTTCGAGAACGGCGAGCGTCTGCCGCTCGACGTGAAGACCGGCGACATCGTGCTGTACAGCAAGTACGGCGGCACCGAGGTGAAGTACAACGGCGAGGAGTACCTCGTCCTCTCGGCTCGCGACGTGCTCGCGATCGTCGAGAAGTAATTCACCGCTTCACCTGCATCACCTGCTTCACCAGCAGATTTGCTTTTTGAGCTGCGCCCCTGGTCACCCCGCTGATTGCCGGGCGGCGAGGGGCGCGGTTCGTTCACCCGAGTTTTCGAGAGGGCTGAATCGCTCCCATGGCGAAGATCCTGAAGTTCGACGAGGACGCCCGTCGCGCCCTTGAGCGCGGCGTCAACAAGCTTGCCGACACGGTCAAGGTGACGATCGGCCCCCGCGGCCGCAACGTCGTCATCGACAAGAAGTTCGGCGCCCCGACCATCACCAACGACGGCGTCACCATCGCCCGTGAGGTCGAGGTCGAGGACCCGTACGAGAACCTCGGCGCCCAGCTGGTGAAGGAGGTGGCGACCAAGACCAACGACATCGCTGGTGACGGCACCACCACCGCCACCGTGCTCGCCCAGGCCCTGGTCAAGGAAGGCCTGCGCAACGTCGCCGCCGGCGCCTCCCCGGCCGCCCTGAAGAAGGGCATCGACGCCGCCGTCGCGGCCGTCTCCGAGGAGCTGCTCGCCACCGCCCGCCCGATCGACGACAAGGCCGACATCGCGGCCGTCGCCGGTCTGTCGGCCCAGGACCCGCAGGTCGGCGAGTTGATCGCCGAGGCGATGGACAAGGTCGGCAAGGACGGTGTCATCACCGTCGAGGAGTCCAACACCTTCGGCCTCGAGCTGGACTTCACCGAGGGCATGGCCTTCGACAAGGGCTACCTGTCCCCGTACATGGTGTCCGACCAGGAGCGTATGGAGGCCGTCCTCGACGACCCGTACATCCTGATCCACCAGGGCAAAATCTCCTCCATCCAGGACATGCTGCCGCTGCTGGAGAAGGTCATCCAGGCCAACTCCTCCAAGCCGCTCCTGATCATCGCCGAGGACGTCGAGGGCGAGGCCCTCTCGACCCTGGTCGTGAACAAGATCCGCGGCACCTTCAACGCCGTCGCGGTGAAGGCCCCCGGCTTCGGCGACCGCCGCAAGGCGATGCTCGGCGACATGGCCACCCTCACCGGTGCCACCGTCATCGCCGAGGAGGTCGGCCTCAAGCTCGACCAGGTCGGCCTGGACGTGCTCGGCACCGCCCGCCGCGTCACCATCACCAAGGACGACACCACGATCGTCGACGGCGGCGGCAACAAGGCCGACGTCGAGGGCCGCGTCGCCCAGATCAAGGCCGAGATCGACGCCACGGACTCCGACTGGGACCGCGAGAAGCTCCAGGAGCGCCTCGCGAAGCTGGCCGGCGGCGTCTGCGTCATCAAGGTCGGCGCCGCCACCGAGGTGGAGCTGAAGGAGAAGAAGCACCGTCTGGAGGACGCCATCTCCGCGACCCGCGCCGCGGTCGAGGAGGGCATCGTCTCCGGTGGTGGCTCCGCCCTGGTCCACGCCGTCAAGGTGCTCGAGGGCAACCTCGGCAAGGAGGGCGACGAGGCCACCGGTGTCGCCGTCGTCCGCCGCGCCGCCGTCGAGCCGCTGCGCTGGATCGCCGAGAACGCCGGCCTCGAGGGTTACGTCATCACCTCCAAGGTCGCCGAGCTGGAGAAGGGCTTCGGCTTCAACGCCGCGACCGGCGAGTACGGCGACCTGGTCAAGGCCGGCGTCATCGACCCGGTCAAGGTCACGCGCTCCGCGCTGGAGAACGCCGCGTCGATCGCTTCGCTGCTGCTGACGACCGAGACGCTGGTCGTCGAGAAGCCGGCGGAGGACGAGGGCGACGCGGGCCACGGCCACGGCCACGGTCACTCGCACTGACGTGCGCTCTCTCTGAACGCGCCGAGGCCCGGCTTCCCCTACTTGCGGGAAGCCGGGCCTCGGCTTTTTCGGGGGTGCGTCTGCCGGGTTGGTCCGCGTTGCCGGGTGCGGGCCGTGGTCCGTCCTCGCGCAGTTCCCCGCGCCCCTGACGGGGCCAGTGGTGCGCCCCGTTAGGGGCGCGGGGAACTGCGCGACCAGCCAAGAACAGATCCGCACCTGACAGGGCGGACCAGCCCGGCAGACGCGACCGCCCGCCAGAAAAGACCCTATTGAGGCCCGTACTTGCGCCCCGTGCGAGACGTGACGCCTCCCAGGAGGGCCCTCGGCGTCACCTTCACCAGGCCCATCAGGGCCTTGTAGCGCGGATCAGGGATGGAAACGGTCCGGCCCCGCGCCAAGTCGGCCAGCGCCGCCGCCACCAGCTTGTCCGCGTCCAGCCACATCCAGCCGGGAATGTTGGCCGTGCCCATCCCGGCCCGCTCATGGAACTCCGTACGGACGAAGCCGGGGCAGAGCGCCATCAGCCGCACCCCGCTGCCCGCGAGGTCCTTCGCCGCGCCCTGCGTGAACTGCACGACCCACGCCTTCGAAGCGCCGTACGTGCCGCGCGGCACGAAGGCGGCGACCGAGGCGACGTTCACGACACCGCCACGGCCGCGCTCCCGCATCGCCTCCGTGGCCGCCGACGTCAGCCGCAGCACCGCCTCGCAGTGCACCTTGAGCATGGTCAGCTCGTCGGCCATCGGCACCTCCAGGTACCGGCCCTTGTTGCCGAACCCGGCGTTGTTGATCAGCAGGTCCACCGCGTCCCTGCGGTCCGAAAGCCGCTTCTCGACGGCCTCGATGCCCTCGTCCGTCGCGAGGTCGGCGGTGAGCACCTCCGCCTCGATGCCGTGCCGGTCGTGCAGTTCGGTCGCCTGCTCGCGCAGCCGCTTGGTGTCGCGCGCCACCAGGACGAGGTTGTGGCCGTCACCGGCGAGGCGGCGCGCGAAGGCGGCGCCGATGCCCGCGGTGGATCCCGTAATCAGAGCCGTAGTCATGGGCCAAGGCTAGTGACCGGCGCGACCCGAAGCGCGCCCCGAAGTGCGACCCGAAGTGCGACCCAAAGGTACTACGCGACATTTCGCGCGGAGCCCAAGCTTCGCTTATGCTCGAACCATGATCGAGGCCCGTCATCTCCGTGTCCTGCGCGCCGTGGCCGCCACCGGCTCCTTCTCGGCCGCGGCCCGCGAGCTGGGCTGCACCCAGCCCGCCGTGAGTCAGCAGATGAAGGCCCTCGAATCCTCCACGGGCACCCCGCTGCTGATCCGCACCGGCCGTGAGATGCGCCTGACGCAGGCGGGCGAGGCCCTGGTCAGGCATGCCGCGGGCATTCTCGCCGGGCTCACCGCCGCCGAGGAGGAGGTCGCCGCCATCGCGGGCCTGCGCGCGGGCCGGGTGCGGCTCGTCTCCTTCCCCAGCGGCAGTTCGACGCTGGTGCCCTGCGCCCTCGCGGCGCTGCGCGCGGCCCATCCGGGTACGCGCGTCTCGCTCGTGGAGGCCGAGCCGCCGCGCTCGGTGGAGATGCTGCGCGAGGGCGACTGCGATGTGGCGCTGGCGTTCCGGTACGACGGCGCGTCCGCGGCGGAGGAGTGGGACGACCTCGTCGTACGGCCCCTGCTCGCGGACCGGCTCGTCGGTCTCGTCCCCGAGGGGCACCGGCTCGCGGAGGCGGACGCGGTCACCATCGGGGAGTTCGCCGACGAACCCTGGATCGCGGGCTGCCCGCGCTGCCGCAGGCAGCTGGTCGAGGTCTGTGAGAGTGCGGGCTTCGCGCCCCGGATCGACTTCGCGACCGACGACTATCCGGCGGTGATCGGCCTGGTCGGGGCGGGCCTGGGGGTCGCGGTGCTGCCCGAACTCGCGATCGAGTCGGTGCGTCCGAGGGGCGCCCGTACGGTGACGGTGGAGCCGGCGGTGCGGCGGGAGATCGTCGCGCTCACGCTGCCGGATCTGGCGCAGGTGCCGGCCGTCGCCGCCACCCTCGACCATCTCGCGCGAGCCGCGGCGCGCTGACGGAAAACCGCCCGTCCGGGCATGTGCTGACGGACAACCGCCCGTCCGGGCATGTGCAGAAACGTTCCTTCAGGGAGATGGCGCGGCGTCTCAGGGGTGCGTGATGGTTCTCCCGGCCGGTGAGGCCGACGCGGCCGCCGTCACCAGGCGATTGCGCGCCCGCCCCATCAGCTCCTCGCGCTCGTCCTCCGTCAGTCCGCCCCATACGCCGTACGGCTCGCGCACCGCGAGCGCGTGAGCGGCGCACTCCGCGCGCACCGGGCACCGCATGCAGACCTCCTTGGCGGAGTTCTCTCGTGCGCTGCGCGCCGCGCCCCGCTCGCCCTCCGGATGGAAGAAGAGCGAGCTGTCCACCCCGCGGCAGGCCGCGAGGAGCTGCCAGTCCCACAGATCTGCGTTCGGTCCGGGAAGGCGGGAGAAATCTGCCATTGCTGGTCCCCTTGAAGCCGTTCTGACGCGGGTCGGTGCCCATGACCGTACATCTACTGTCTAAGGAGATGAAAATATGACTCATTGCGAATCTAGCCACAGACACCGATAAAAGGGAAGAAAAGGCGCTAAATGGGGCATAGCTTGTGATGAAACCTTGAGGGTGTCCCGCACGCTCTGCGCTGTGTCCGCGCCCTCACGTAGAGTGCCGAAGATGGCTGACTGCCCCGTAACTCTTTCGGGTGACCGTCGTTGAGAGTGCGAGGCGGTTGAAAGAAGAAGCGCTCGGGCAGGTGTCCGAGAGCGTCAACCGCACAGGTGACGAATATGTACCAGCCTGGAGGCTCAAGGTGACGCGCAGCAGCTGTGAGAGCCGCGGAGGACAGTCATGACATCCGTCCTCGTCTGCGACGACTCCCCGCTTGCCCGAGAGGCGCTCCGCCGCGCGGTCGCGACCGTGCCCGGTGTCGAGCGCGTGACGACGGCGGCCAACGGCGAGGAAGTCCTCCGCCGCTGGGGCGCCGACCGCTCGGACCTGATTCTGATGGACGTACGCATGCCCGGCCTGGGCGGCGTCGAGACCGTCCGGCGGCTGCTCTCCGCCGACCCCGGTGCGCGCATCATCATGCTCACCGTCGCCGAGGATCTCGACGGGGTCGCGCTCGCGGTCGCCGCCGGTGCCCGCGGCTATCTGCACAAGGACGCCTCGCGCGCCGAGCTGCGCGCGACGGTCACGCAGGCGCTCGCCGACCCGACGTGGCGGCTCGCCCCGCGCAGACTGCGCTCGGCCGAGATGGGCGCCGCGCCCACGCTCACCGCGCGGGAGATCCAAGTCCTCGAGGGCATGAGTCACGGCCGGTCGAACGCGGAGATCGGACGCGAGCTGTTCCTCTCCGAGGACACGGTGAAGACGCACGCCAGGCGCCTCTTCAAGAAGCTCGGCGCCTCGGACCGGGCGCACGCGGTGGCGCTCGGATTCCGCTGGGGCCTGGTCCGCTGAGTGTGTCGCAGCGGGGGCCCGGCGCTCCCCGCCCGCCGACCGGTGGGCGGGGTGACCGGCGCCCGCGGCGCCCCTCCTCGGGAGCGGTTGCCGCCGCTTCGCGGCCGATGCCGCATCCTTGAGGTGTGGAGTTCCTCGGGGACGAGTCGATCGAGCGGGAGGGGAGGGCGCAGGAGATGAGTTCCGGCGCACCTGCTCATAACGCTTCAGTGCACAACTACGGACGCGGTGCCGCAGATCAGTCGCCACCAAGGCACCATGGACCGATGCGCGATGACAAGACGACGGTGATCGGTGCCCTCGTCCTTCGCGCCGTAGAGGGCGACCAGCAGGCCACGCACGACCTTCTCGCACACGTGCACCCCCTCGCGCTGCGCTACTGCCGCGCCCGGCTCTCCCGGCTGCCGGGTGATGCCCGCCACTTCGTGGAGGACCTGGCGCAGGAGGTCTGCGTCGCCGTCCTGCTCGCCCTGCCGCGCTACAAGGACACCGGGCGCCCCTTCGAGGCGTTCGTCTTCGCGATCGCCGCGCACAAGGTGGCCGACCTCCAGCGCGCGGCGATGCGCCGCCCCGGCTCCACCGCCGTGCCCTCCGACGAGATGCCCGAGCGGCCCGACGACTCGCTCGGCCCTGAGGAGCGCGCCCTGCTCAGCAGTGACGCGGAGTGGGCCAAGAAGCTCCTCGCCAACCTCCCGGAGAACCAGCGCGAGCTGCTGCTGCTCCGGATCGCCGTCGGCCTCACCGCCGAGGAGACCGGCCAGATGCTGGGGATGTCCCCGGGGGCGGTGCGGGTGGCCCAGCACCGGGCGCTGAGCCGGCTGCGGGCGCTCGCCGAGCAGTAACCGCAGGCGAAGACAGAGAGACGTACGAACGTACAAAGCTTGCCGATGATCTTGATCGTGGAATGAGACACCCTTCGTTCCCGTTAGCATGGACATCCGCACCGATCAAGGCCATTTGGGGAAGGTGTCATGACTGCAAACAGCGGTTCTTCGACTGGGGTGCCCGAGAAGTTCGCGACACTCGGGCTGACCTACGACGACGTGCTGCTGCTGCCGGGCGCGTCGGACATGGCGCCCGACCAGATCGACACTTCCTCGTACATCTCGAAGAACGTGCGAGTGAACGTCCCGCTGCTCTCGGCCGCGATGGACAAGGTCACCGAGGCCCGCATGGCGATCGCCATGGCCCGCCAGGGCGGCGTCGGCGTGCTGCACCGCAACCTCTCCATCGCCGACCAGGCCAACCAGGTCGACCTGGTCAAGCGCTCCGAGTCCGGCATGGTCACCGACCCGATCACGGTGCACCCGGACGCGACGCTCGCCGAGGCCGACGCGATCTGCGCGAAGTTCCGCATCAGCGGTGTCCCGGTGACCGACGCGGCGGGCAAGCTGCTCGGCATCGTCACCAACCGCGACATGGCCTTCGAGAACGACCGCAGCCGCCAGGTGCGCGAGGTCATGACGCCGATGCCGCTGGTCACCGGCAAGGTCGGCATCTCCGGCGTGGACGCCATGGAGCTGCTGCGCCGCCACAAGATCGAGAAGCTTCCGCTGGTCGACGACGCGGGCGTCCTCAAGGGCCTCATCACGGTCAAGGACTTCGTCAAGGCCGAGAAGTACCCGAACGCCGCCAAGGACGGGGAGGGCCGACTCCTTGTCGGCGCCGCCGTCGGTGTCGCGGGTGACGCCTTCGAGCGCGCCCAGGCGCTGGTCGCCGCGGGCGTCGACTTCATCGTCGTCGACACCGCGCACGGCCACTCCCGCCTGGTCGGCGACATGGTCGCCAAGATCAAGTCCGACGCCCCCGGCGTCGACGTCATCGGCGGCAACATCGCCACCCGCGAAGGCGCCCAGGCGCTCATCGACGCCGGTGTCGACGGCATCAAGGTCGGCGTCGGCCCCGGCTCCATCTGTACGACGCGTGTCGTCGCCGGTATCGGCGTGCCGCAGGTGACGGCCATCTACGAAGCGTCGCTCGCCGCCAAGGAGGCCGGTGTCCCGGTCATCGGCGACGGCGGCCTGCAGTACTCGGGAGACATCGCCAAGGCGCTCGTCGCCGGCGCGGACACGGTCATGCTGGGCTCGCTGCTCGCCGGTTGCGAGGAGTCCCCGGGTGAGCTGATGTTCATCAACGGCAAGCAGTTCAAGTCCTACCGCGGCATGGGCTCGCTCGGCGCCATGCAGTCCCGCGGTGACCAGCGCTCCTTCTCCAAGGACCGCTACTTCCAGGAGGGCGTCGCCTCCGACGAGAAGCTGGTGCCCGAGGGCATCGAGGGCCAGGTGCCCTACCGCGGCCCGCTCTCGGCCGTCGTCCACCAGCTGGTCGGCGGTCTGCGCCAGTCGATGTTCTACGTCGGCGGACGCACCGTCCCCGACCTCCAGGCCAACGGCCGCTTCGTGCGCATCACGTCCGCGGGTCTCAAGGAGAGCCACCCGCACGACATCCAGATGACGGTCGAGGCGCCGAACTACAGCCGTCACAAGTAGTCTTCCGGCTCCACGCGCGCGTGGAGGGGCGGTCCCGGCTCACCGGGGCCGCCCCTTCCGTGTGTGTCGGGGATACTGGACAGGCAGACCAAGAGGGAAAGGCCCCACAACGTGACTGAGATCGAGATCGGGCGCGGCAAGCGCGGCCGCCGCGCGTACGCCTTCGACGACATCGCCGTCGTACCGAGCCGGCGCACCCGCGACCCGAAGGAGGTCTCGATCGCGTGGCAGATCGACGCCTACCGCTTCGAGCTGCCCTTCCTGGCGGCCCCCATGGACTCCGTCGTCTCGCCGCAGACGGCCATCCGCATCGGTGAGCTGGGCGGCCTCGGCGTCCTGAACCTGGAAGGCCTCTGGACGCGGTACGAGGACCCGCAGCCGCTGCTCGACGAGATCGCCGAGCTGGACGCGGAGACCGCGACCCGCCGCCTCCAGGAGATCTACGCGGCCCCGATCAAGGCCGACCTCATCGGGCAGCGCATCAAGGAGGTGCGCGACTCCGGTGTGGTCACCGCCGCCGCGCTCTCCCCGCAGCGCACCGCCGAGTTCTCCAAGGCCGTCGTCGACGCCGGCGTGGACATCTTCGTGATCCGCGGCACCACCGTCTCCGCCGAGCACGTCTCCGGCGCCGCCGAGCCGCTGAACCTGAAGCAGTTCATCTATGAGCTCGACGTCCCGGTCATCGTGGGCGGCTGCGCCACCTACACCGCCGCCCTGCACCTGATGCGCACGGGAGCCGCGGGCGTCCTGGTCGGCTTCGGCGGCGGCGCCGCGCACACCACGCGCAACGTCCTGGGCATCCAGGTGCCGATGGCCACCGCCGTCGCCGACGTCGCCGCCGCCCGCCGGGACTACATGGACGAGTCCGGCGGCCGGTACGTCCACGTCATCGCCGACGGTGCCGTGGGCTGGTCCGGCGACCTGCCCAAGGCCATCGCGTGCGGCGCCGACGCCGTGATGGTGGGCTCCCCGCTGGCCCGCGCCACGGACGCGCCCGGCAAGGGCCACCACTGGGGCATGGAGGCCGTCCACGAGGACGTGCCGCGCGGCAAGAAGGTCCACCTGGGCACGGTCGGCACGACCGAGGAGATCCTCACCGGTCCCTCGCACATCCCGGACGGCTCGATGAACTTCTTCGGGGCGCTGCGCCGCGCGATGGCGACGACGGGCTACAGCGAGCTGAAGGAGTTCCAGCGCGTCGAGGTGACGGTCGCGGACGCGCAGCACAAGCGGTGACGTTGGCGCTGAGCGTGTGACGTTGTGAAAGGGCCCGGACGCGGAAGCGTCCGGGCCCTTTCACGCGCGCGTGGCTAAAGGCGCGTGGCTGAACGCGCGTGGCTAAAGCCGGTGGGCCGCGCCCGCCGGGGTCGCGCCCCTGGTGTCGAGGAGCAGCTGGGCCTTCACGGCCAGGCCTTGCAGGTCGTACGTGCGGTGGTGCTGGAGCAGGATCGTGAGGTCGGCGTCGGCGGCCGCTTCGTAGAGGGAGTCCGCGCGCGGGACGGGCCGGCCCAGGATGTTCCAGTGGGGGACGTAGGGGTCGTGGTAGCTGACGGCCGCGCCCAGCTCCATGAGGCGGGTCGCCACTTCCTGGGCGGGGGCGCCCTGCTGGTCGGCGAGGTCGGGCTTGTAGGTGACGCCGAGGAGCAGGACGCGGGCGCCGCGGGCGGATTTGCCGTGTTCGTTGAGCAGGGTCGCCGAGCGCTGGATGACGTACTGGGGCATGCGGTCGTTGACCTGCTGGGCCAGCTCGACCATGCGCAGGGGGCGGGCGCCGCGGGACGGGTTGGGGATGTCCAGGGG